>NZ_FQLF01000004.1:300000-400675 GCF_900120175.1 Oceanicoccus sp. KOV_DT_Chl | reverse complement strand
TTTGATAAGCGCTTGGCTCAGGAAGAGGTATGGATTAGGCAGGGCATAAAAGCCCGGCGCACGCGCAATGAAGGCCGGGTGCGGGCGTTAAAGCGCTTGCGTGAAGAGCGCGGCGAGCGACGAAACGTACAAGGCACGGCAACCATTAACGTGGAATCAGCCAGTGGCTCAGGAAAATTAGTGGCCGAGGTTGAAGGTGCGAGCTTTAGTTTTGGGGGCAAACCCTGTTTGAGCATTTAAGTTTCAACATTATTCGCGGCGATAAAATTGGCCTGTTAGGACCCAATGGTGTCGGTAAAACGACTTTACTGAAAGTATTATTGGGTGAGCTGCAGCCAACGTCCGGGACTGTGAAATTGGGCACCCGTTTGGATATTGCTTATTTCGATCAGATGCGCGACAAGCTAGATGGCGATAAAACCATTGTTGATATTGTTGGTCAAGGTCGCGATAGCATTGAAATTAATGGCAAGTCACGTCACATTCTTAGTTATTTAGGCGATTTCCTCTTTTCTCCAGAGCGCGCCAGAACACCGCTAAGAGCGCTATCTGGCGGCGAGAGAAATCGCGTTCAGCTTGCTTGCTTGTTTAGTTTGCCAGCTAATGTATTGGTTATGGATGAACCGACTAATGACCTGGATGTAGAAACACTGGAGTTGCTAGAAACAGTCCTGGTTGAGTTTGACGGCACCATTTTATTGGTCAGCCACGACCGGGATTTTATGGACAATGTCGTTACCAGTACGCTGGCGTTCGAAGGTCAGGGGGTAGTGCGCGAGTATGTGGGGGGCTACCAGGATTGGATCCGTCAAGGCGGGCGCTTTATTGGTGAGGCAGAAGTTGCTGCAGAAAAATTATCCGCTGCCACTGCTACCAAACCTGCTGAGGTGAAAGCTGCGCCAGGCAAAACCAAAAAATTAAACTTTAAAGAACAACGTGAACTCGAAGAGCTGCCGGGATTGATTGAATCCTTGGAACAACAACAAAAAGCGCTTGAAGAGGAAGCAACTGCAGCGGATTTTTATCAGCAGGATCGTCAGCTTGTCAGCGATAAGCTGGAGCAGTTAGCAGCGGCTACCACCCAGTTGGAACATTGTTACGAACGCTGGGTGGAGTTGTCAGACGAGTAGGGAGGTTACTCACCTACCCGTACGGCCAATACGTCGCAGGTTGCACCATGTAATACGGCATTGGCCGTGGAGCCGAGCAATAATGCGATACCGTGGCGTCCGTGGCTGCCAACTACCACCAGGTCTACGCTTAGTTTTTTCACCAGATTGTGTATTTCACTTTCCGGGCGACCAATAACAATGTGCTGGTGTTCAGGATTGATGTTATAGCGTTTAGCGAAATCACTCATTTGGGCTTCTGCTTGTTTTTGCATTTCTTCCTGAATGCCTGAGAAATCCATCGGGATATCACCGCCATAGGCAAAGCTAAGGGGTTCTATCACGTGAATAAGATGCAGGCTTGCACCATTAGCTTTCGCGACAGCCATGGCTTTATCAGCAACCTGCTCAGCTTCATCGGATAAGTCTGATGCGAGTAAAATGGTGTTGTATTGGCTCATAATGGGCTCCTGAGAGGGTTAGGTTGTGGAATTATTTTGTTTTAAATCACCTATAAAATGTTAAAAGTTTAAGCGGGTATCTATTATTGATTAACGTCTATATTCAGTGTTAAGTCTACTGATATAAATCAAATAGTGCGCGTAATACTGCATACTCTTTGGGAGAGAAAATTGAGCTACATAATTATTGTTGTCGTTATGGCGGTGGTGCTGTCCCCCATATTTTGGATGATGCCAAGTCCTAAGCAAAAACGCCAGATGCAACTGCGCCAACATGCTATGAATTTAGGCTTACAAGTTAAAATTTGTGATTTACCGCAGACAGAGCGGGCAAAAGTCAGACGTGAACCAGTAGTGCAGGGGGTTATATACCGACTGCCATGGCGGAGTAAGCAGCGCGATGTTTTTCAGCATATTGTGCAGCGTAGCGACTTGGAGACAGAGCCGTTTCAAAAGGCTGGTAGTCGCGATTGGCAAACGTTGGTCGGCGCTACGCTAGCTGCCTTACCCGATACTGTCGTAGCCATAGAATATGCGACCGCTGGGCTGGCAATATTTTGGCGAGAACAGGGCGATGTGGATTTTGTAGAAAGTCTGAAGCGGCAATTACAGCAGTTGCAACAGCAGTTGCATGCACCCGGCTAACAGTAGAATTTAAAACAGTATATAGAAGGAAGAACGATGGCAGAGTTGCGACCAGGCCTTTACCGGCACTATAAAGGCAATGACTACCAGGTGATTGGTGAGGCGGGACATACTGAAACAGAGGAGCGCTTTGTGGTCTATCGCGCACTTTATGGTGAGCGGGGTTTATGGTTAAGGCCGCTTAGTATGTTTATTGAGCAGGTTGAAGTGGATGGCATTGTAAAGCCTCGATTCGAGTATATTTCAGAATAAAAATATTTAGTTGTATTTTGTGTACCTTGACCTCATGGCTTAAAATTAAAAATTTCCTGATATATCCAGTACTTAGCTAATAGTAGAGGTGCTTGAATTCGGATCGTTTTGTGTCTGAATCGGATTGCTCATCAGTAATTTTTATTTACTGTTGGGTTGACCGAGACTGTAACAGGACTTATATATGTCGCCTCGCGTCGGTAGCGGCGTAAAATATTTTCTGAATTTAGAAGGGTAATATGGGTAAATCACTGGTTATCGTCGAGTCGCCAGCTAAGGCTAAAACAATAAATAAGTATCTGGGCAAAGACTTTATTGTTAAATCAAGTGTAGGCCATATCAGGGATTTACCTACCGCAGGCAGCTCTTCATCCGACCCCAAAGCCCGCGCCGCGGCTGCAGCGATTACCCGCAAAATGTCGCCAGAGAAAAAAGTTGCTTACAAAAAGAAAAAAAGTCGTGAACAGTTGATCAACCGTATGGGCATCGACCCTGACAATGGTTGGGCCGCGCATTATCAAATCCTACCGGCCAAAGAAAAGGTCGTCACTGAGTTACAAAAGCTGGCTAAAGATGCCGATACTATTTATCTCGCGACGGATTTGGACCGTGAGGGAGAAGCTATTGCCTGGCATCTGAAAGAAGCGATTGGTGGCAATGAAGAGCGCTATCGTCGGGTAGTATTTAATGAAATCACCAAAAAAGCGATTACCGAAGCTTTTGAAAAACCCGGTCACCTCGATATTGATCGTGTAAACGCGCAGCAGGCACGCCGTTTTTTGGATCGCGTAGTTGGCTATATGGTGTCGCCACTGCTTTGGGCGAAAGTGGCCAGAGGTTTATCGGCAGGGCGTGTACAGTCGGTTGCTACCCGCCTGGTGGTAGAGCGGGAGCGTGAAATTAGAGCGTTTATCCCTGAAGAGTTTTGGCAGGTATTTGCTGATACCAGCGCTAAGGCCGGAGCCTTAAGGCTGGAAGTTAAAAAACAGGGTGACAAAGCCTTCAGGCCTCAAAATGAACAGCAAACTAACGCAGTGCTTGAGGCGCTAAAGCAACAAACCTTTACCGTTAGTAAGCGCGAAGATAAACCGACGCAGTCTAAACCTTCCGCCCCTTTTATTACCTCAACTTTACAGCAGGCCGCGAGTACGCGACTTGGTTTTGGGGTGAAGAAAACCATGATGATGGCGCAACGCTTATATGAAGCGGGTTACATTACTTACATGCGTACAGATTCGACCAACTTGAGTGCGGAAGCTGTCGCTAATTGTCGCGACTTTATTAGTAGTAATTATGGTAAGAAATACCTCCCATCTGATCTGGTCTCTTATTCCAGCAAAGAGGGGGCACAAGAGGCACACGAAGCGATACGGCCTTCTGATGTCAATACCAAGCCCGTGCAGTTACAAAACATGGAGCGTGATGCTGAACGCTTGTACGAGCTAATTTGGCGTCAGTTTGTCGCTTGTCAGATGGTGCCTGCGGAATTTACCAGTAGCAGTATCGTGGTGACTGCGGGCGAATTTGAATTACGCACTCGTGGAAGAGTGATGCGGTTTGATGGCTTTATGAAAGTCTTACCTCCTAATTCTAACAAAGATGAAGATGTTATTTTGCCCGATGTAAAGGTGAATGATCAGTTAACATTAGAAAAGTTAGACCCTAGTCAGCATTTCACTAAACCGACCGCGCGTTACGGTGAGGCCAGCTTAGTAAAAGAGTTAGAGAAGCGTGGAATTGGCCGCCCCTCTACCTATGCCTCGATTATTTCGACCATCCAGGACCGTGGTTATGTGCGGGTTGAAAATCGCCGCTTTTATGCGGAAAAAATGGGCGATGTAGTTACTGAGCGTTTAGTTGAAAGTTTTTCCGAATTATTAGGTTACGATTTCACTGCCAAAATGGAAGAGCGGCTCGATACAGTAGCTGCTGGTGATCTGGATTGGAAGGATTTGCTAAATAGTTTTTACACTGATTTTCAAAAGCAATTGGAAGTAGCGGAATCAGAAGAGGGTGGCATGCGTGCTAACAACCCTACTGAAACCGATATTGCTTGTCCCAAGTGCGAACGTCCGATGCAGGTTAGGACAGCTAGTACCGGCGTTTTTCTCGGGTGCTCAGGTTATGCCTTGCCTCCCAAAGAGCGCTGCAAGAGCACTATTAACCTGGTTTCTGGTGATGAAGTGGTCAGTGTTGATAGTGATGATGAAGCTGAGTCTCGTTTATTGCGAAAAAAACATCGCTGCAAGATTTGTAATACCGCGATGGACAGTTATTTAATTGATGAACAACGGAAATTACACGTTTGTGGTAATAACCCTGACTGTACTGGTTTTGAAGTAGAGCAAGGTAGCTTCAAAATTAAGGGTTACGAAGGTCCGGTGCTGGATTGCGATAAGTGCGGTGCAGAAATGCAGCTTAAGTCTGGTCGCTTTGGTAAGTATTTTGGTTGTACCAATGAGGATTGTAAAAATACTCGAAAATTACTTCGCAATGGCGATGCGGCACCACCTAAGATGGACCCTGTCCCCATGCCTGATCTCAAGTGTTTAAAGGTTGATGATCATTATGTGCTGCGTGACGGTGCCGCCGGTATGTTTTTAGCCGCGAGTAACTTCCCAAAAAATCGAGAAACGCGTGCCCCGTTGGTTGAAGAGATCTTGCCCTTTAAAAAAGCAATCGATCCCAAATACAAGCATTTATTTAAAGCGCCCACTGAAGACCCCGATGGCAATAAAGTGATCATCCGTTACAGCCGTAAAACGAAAGAGCATTATGTGCAAACGGAAATCGATGGTAAACCTAGTGGCTGGAAGGCTTTCTACGAAGGGGGCAAGTGGATAGTGCAGGAAGGTAAAACTAAAAAAAGCGCCAAGTAATGGATTTATTTAGTTGCTGCATGCTGATATCTGCCTGAATCGTTAATATTACTCAATATTGACTGAGTTTATTCACTAGTATTGCTGGCAGCTGTTAGAATATCCGCTATTAGTTTTACACGTTGTAACAGGAATATCAGTGTCGTCATCATTTTTAGAAATTATTGAGCTCCCTAGCGGAGAAATTGTATTAAAGCGATCTGACGAAGATGGCAGTGAGCCATTGGTGAATATTCGTTTTTCTGATGAATCAAAGGCGTATATGGGGGATGCAGGGCTGGATGTCGCTAAAGTGATGATCCAGGCAGGAATTCAAGCTGCCGCGCATATTACTGAAGAAACATTAGAGGATGATGCTATTGTTGAAGAAGAAATAACCCATACCTTGCATTGAATTTGAAGGTTCGGCTGTTCGCAATGATCGTGCTCCAGGCAATAAAAAAGCCCCTACGGGGCTTTTTTATTGCCTGGAGTAATTTTACTGTCGCCTTACTACGCCAACGCTTAGGCCTTCAATGGCAAAATCCTGATGGCGTAGATCCACTTCGATTGGTTGGTAATCCTGATTTTCCGGTAGCAGCAGGATTTGATGTTTGCTGCGTGTGGTCTTTAAACGCTTTACGGTCACTTCATCATCAATTCGAGCGACAATAATTTCGCCATTATTCGCTGTGGACGTTTTGTGCACGGCCAATAGGTCATCATCAAAAATGCCAATATCGATCATGCTGTCACCACTGACTCGAAGAAAATAATCCGCGCGGGGACTAAAGAAAGAGGGGGGCATTTCACAATAGTCTTCAATATGTTCTTGCGCCAGGATAGGGCTGCCAGCGGCAACTCGGCCAACGATTGGAATGCCTGCGTGCTCGTCATCGGGAATGCGTATGCCTCTTGATGCACCGGAATCATTTCGATTGCGCCTTTGCGAGCCAATGCCTTTAGGTGTTCTTCTGCGGCATTGGCAGATTTAAACCCTAGCTGACGGGCAATATCGGCGCGCGTTGGCGGGAAGCCAGTATCTTCGATATTACTTTTGATTAGGGCAAGTACTTCTGCTTGTCGGGGGGTAAGCTTGGTCATCATGAATTCCCTTGGTCTGTGTCATCGCTTGAAGCTAGCTAGTGCGATCTGTTTTTATATACAGTTCTGTGATTATATACAGTAAAGGGTGTGCTGCAAGTTTTTTGTACAGTTTATATCTTTGGTAGCGGATTAATTTACGGGCCGGGAATGCGGGAAGGGTGCGTTGTACGCTGCTACTTGAGAAAAATGGGTAAGGGTGATTGCCATTAAGAGGTGAGATGGCTAGCACTGTGCGCTGGTCAGCAGCGCCTGGATTGATGCATTATTTAGGTGCGGGTCTATTAGAAATCGTCGTACATACCATTAACGATGTCTGTTTCGATCATTTCCAGTGGTCCGCTCCAGTCTTCCGGATAAAAAGTATCATCGGCGTTGGCGTAATCTTCGCTGCTGAGCTCATAAGCATTGCGCCAATCTTCGGGTTCTTCGACTTCTTCCAATAGCATTTCACGCCAGCTATCAAAGTCAAATTCCGTGATAGCACCATCGATAAATTGGGTTTCAATCGTTTGTGCGCTGTCGTCAACTGCAACCACTTCGAACATTAAACCTTGCTGAATTTCTCTATACCAATTACCGATTTGTGGAATAGTGCTCTTCATTACAACGCCCCTATTTATTAATCGCTTAAGTTCAAAATAACACGTAAAAACCTGCTGTCCAGCCTCGTAGTTTTAATTGTTATTAAGTCGTATTAGTGATCGATATTTTTTACTGTTATGAAATATTCCAGCGTTTCAATAGCTTATGATTTGTAAAATTGCAGTCCATGTTTTATAAAGGGTTTTTTATAGGGTTTTAATATAAGAATTGGGTTGTTCGAGATAAATTTGTATAACTTATGGCTTGTTCAGTTCAAAATGAGTGTAATTCATGGCGCCTATCGACAGAGGGTGACCAATTAGCATTTTAGAGAAGCGTAATATGAGTGAGTCGTTGGCAGGTCAAACGTATTTTGGCGTTGATATATCCGCTTATCCCTGGTTGTGGGAGGTTTTTAGTCTGGTTTTGGCAACCCTGCTTGCTCATTATCTGCTGGGGTTGGCTTTTAAGAAGTTAGACGTTCAACTTAATAAGACCCACAACCTGTGGGACGATGCTTTGCTCGAAGCGGCCAAAAAGCCTGCAGGATTTATGGTGTGGTTATTCGGTTTTAGTTTGGTCGCTCAGGTGTTGATCGACAGCTCTGATGCCGTTGTGTTTCAGATGTTCGGCAATGTTCGCTCTTTGTTAGTGGTGGCATTATTAGCGTGGTTTTTAATTCGGGTAATTTACCAGGTTGAAAGGCGTTTAATCTCCTCTGAATACGATGAACCGGTGGATGAAACCACGGTACTTGCACTGGGGAAATTAGTGCGCGCTGCTGTAGTCATTACATCTGCATTGGTGATACTGCAAACCATGGGTTACAGCGTATCAGGTGTCCTCGCCTTTGGTGGGGTAGGCGGTATCGCCGTTGGTTTTGCTGCCAAGGATTTACTGGCCAACTTTTTTGGTGGGTTAATGGTCTATCTTGATCGGCCGTTTGCGGTTGGTGATTGGGTGCGTTCTCCGGATAAGGAAATTGAGGGCACGGTCGAACATATTGGCTGGCGTCAGACCAGAATCAGAACCTTTGATAAGCGGCCCTTGTATGTGCCGAATTCAGTATTTAGTCATATTTCTGTTGAAAACCCTTCGCGTATGCATAATCGCCGTATTTATGAAAAGATCGGTGTGCGCTATGACGATGCCAGCAAAGTAAAAGCCATTGTTGCCGATGTTAAAACGTTATTAGAACAGCATGAAGATATTGATCATGAGCAAACCTTGATCGTAAATTTTAATAGCTTCGCCCCCTCTTCATTGGAGTTCTTTATTTACACTTTTACCAAGACAACCAATTGGGTGGAGTACCACCAAGTAAAACAGCGGGTGTTGTTAGAAATACTGGATATCATCTTTCATCACGAAGCTGATGTGGCCTATCCAACAACAACTCTAAAAGTACCAGATGCTATCCATTTAGCTTCCTCTCAATAGTCAGCCTGGATGAAAGCGATTGTGGCGCAATATAATCGTGTGCCGTTGGGATTAAATTACAGTTGAATGAAAGGTTAATCTGAATGTTGGCGATTATTGGTGGTACCGGTCTTAACGACTTTCAACAGGGCGCAACCGTAGGCGAGCGGCTTACCCCTTATGGCGAAACGTCTGCAGCCATTATTCAAACCCAGCTAAATGGTCGTGATGTAGTTTTTCTTGCGCGTCACGGTAGTCCGCATCGAATTCCGCCACATAAAGTCAATTATCGAGCCAACCTGTGGGCGTTAAAGCAGTTAGGGGTGGATAGGGTGCTTGCGGTTAATGCGGTGGGTGGTATTCATCCATCGATGCCTGCGGGAGCCATAGTTATTCCGGATCAGCTTGTGGATTACAGTTACGACCGTGAGCATACTTTTTTTGATGGTGTTGCCATTGGTGATCAAGCGGCTGCGCTGGAGCATGTGGACTTTAGTTACCCTTATTCAGCGTCATTGCGTCAGGCATTGCTATCTGCAGCTGAACATATTGGTTTGGCGGTAAGCGATAAAGCGGTTTATGCGGTCACCCAGGGCCCGCGCCTGGAAACAGCCGCGGAAATTAATCGCCTGGAGCGAGATGGTTGCGATATTGTCGGGATGACAGCAATGCCGGAGGCGGTGTTGGCCAGAGAGTTAGGTATCGATTATGCCAGTATTTGTCTGGTGGTTAATCCTGCCGCTGGACGCAGTTCAACCCTAATCACTATGGATGATATTCATCGGGTGATAGCGTCAGGCATGGGCAGGTAAGGGCGCTGTTGGCAGCGGTTTAATTTTGCTGCTCGCTGATATTGGTAGTGGGTAGCGGCGTTTCTGCTGATAAGGGTTTTTCGTAGGGTGTAATTCGCACCAGTAAACCCATTAGTGGGTGATCGATATAATGCAGCTCTTGGCTACGCATGCGACGTTCCTGACGCAGCGTAATAGTTTCTGCTACTGAAAACAGATTACCGGCGGTATCGATAAAGGGATTATCAAAGCTAAAGGTTTGATCGCTAAATAAATTATTTTGCGCGCTATTGAGAAATGGGTCGCCCGAGGGCGTTAGCGAAGACGTAACGGCTTTGGATGTTATTGGTATCGGCGGTAATACAGGCCAAGGGGTTTTATCCAAACCGGCATTGCTGACAAAGTTGCTCAGCCATAAATCAGTACTAATATGCAGATAGCGTTCCAGGCCAATGCTAAGGGAGCCTTCCAGTTCAAAGTGATTATCATATTGATCGCCGCCACGTATTAAAATACTTTCTGCTGTGTCACGTTCACGAATGGGTTGTCGCCAGGCCGCATGAAATAGCTGACGAATATTGCGCTGGGCTGCCAGCCGCTTAGCAATAGTTTGAAAGGTCATTTCCTCTTTAGCTAGCAGAGTAAAAGGCTGTTCCTCCAGTTCGACCGTCATCACCGGTAAAACTGTCGACTCACTATCATTTAAGAGCTGTTTGTTGTTGTCGACCACAGGCTCGTTTGCTGGCACGTCGCTTTCAGTGATAGTTGCATCTGCTGGCGTAGTATCTTCACTGAAGGTCCTATCAAAAACAGACACCATAGGCGGTATTGGTTCATTAATGATGACCTGATTGGCAGTGGCTTGTTTAAGTTGCAGAATACGCTGCGGGTATTTTAGCCCAAGCTCCTGTGGCCATAGTTCTTGCTGGCTGTTGTCCCGTTGATACGCAAAGATCAGCACCTCAATCTGATACCACTTGGGGATGTCGACTTCCACAGATGGCTGTGCCTGTATGCTCAAGGCATTACCGAGAAACGAGATTACCAAAACTATGTAGGATATTGTTTTCATGGGCTAAGTGTAATGTACTCTGGTTATCACAGGCTAGTTTTGCGACTGAATTAGTGGGTCAACCGGCGTCAGCTTGTTGATTAAGTCCTCAACAAAACTAAAGCGTAGTTCTCTATCTTCCAGGGCTTCACTAAATTTCAAGGCGGTAGCGCCGGCCAGTTGATAGGTTTTTGATTGTGTTTGTACCAGCTTTACCAGCGCAATGGGTTCAACCTGGGTATTGTCGGCGAATTCTAACTTGCCGCCTGCGGCCGATGCTTCTACTTTCTTGATCCCGATCTGCTGTGCTTGCAGTTTAATTTGTGTGGCGCGAAACAAATTTTTCACCGGGTCCGGTAACAAGCCGAAGCGGTCGATCATTTCAACTTGTAGCTCACGTAAATCGTTGTTGTTTTCAGCGCTGGCGATGCGCTTATAAAGAATCAGCCGTGTGTGTACATCGGGTAAGTAGTCGTCGGGGATTAGCGCGGGTAAGCGCAGGTTAACTTCACTACTGGTATCAAATGATTGTTCCAGATCGATCGTTTTACCTTGTTTGATTGCGTTAACTGCGCGTTCGAGCATTTCCATATAGAGGGTAAAGCCGATGCTATGAATTTGCCCGCTTTGGTCATCGCCTAATAGTTCTCCCGCACCACGTATTTCCAGGTCGTGAGTAGCCAGGGTGAATCCCGAGCCTAAATCTTCCGCCTGACTGATGGCCTCCAGGCGTTTTTCCGCATCACGAGTCATGTTCTTTACGCCGGGTGTAAGCAGGTAGGCATAGGCTTGATGGTGAGAGCGGCCGACGCGTCCACGCAATTGGTGTAATTGCGCTAAGCCAAATTTATCAGCGCGGTCGATAATGATGGTGTTGGCGCTAGGGATATCGATACCGGTTTCAATGATGGTGGTACATAACAATAGGTTAAAACGTTTGTGATAAAAATCCGACATCACTTGCTCAAGTTGCCGCTCCGGCATTTGCCCGTGACCGATGCCAATACGTAATTCGGGTATTAACGCTTTTAGTTCCCGAGCAGACTGCTCGATAGTTTTAACCTCATTGTGCAGGTAATACACCTGACCGCCGCGCAATATTTCTCGCAGTATGGCTTCTTTTATTACACCATTATCCCACTCTCGAACAAAGGTTTTGACCGAGAGTCGTCTGGCCGGTGGGGTGGCAATAATGGATAAGTCGCGCATTCCCGACATTGCCATGTTTAGCGTTCTGGGGATAGGTGTTGCGGTTAAGGTGAGAATGTCGACTTCGGCGCGCAGGGACTTTAGCTGTTCTTTTTGGCGTACTCCGAAGCGGTGCTCTTCATCGATAATTAATAAGCCGAGATCATGGTACTTTACATCTTTTTGCAGCAGTTTGTGGGTGCCGATTAAAATATCTACTTTACCGCTGGCCACTTTAGCAAGTATTTGCTCCTGTTCTTTGACTGACCGAAAGCGGGATAGCACATCAATAGTTACCGGCCAGTCAGCAAATCGATCCTTAAAGGATTCATAGTGCTGCTGAGCCAGTAATGTTGTGGGTACTAAAATAGCGACTTGTTTGCTGTTGTGTGCGGCAACAAATGCCGCGCGCATGGCAACTTCCGTTTTACCAAAACCCACATCGCCACAGACCAGGCGATCCGTTGCTGTTGTGTTTTGCATGTCTGCCAGTACTGCAGTGATAGCTGTTTCTTGATCCGGCGTTTCTTCAAAGGGAAAGCCCGCGGCAAACTTTTGATAGGCTTGCTCGGGAACCACCAGTTTTTGCCCGGGTCTGGCGGCCCTGCGTGCATAGATATCCAGTAGCTCGGCGGCTACATCGCGTATTTTTTCTGCGGCTTTACGTTTGGCTTTTTGCCACTTGTCGCTTCCCAAGCGATGCAGTGGTGCCATCTCTTCATCGGCGCCACTATAGCGACTGATTAAATGGAGTGAGGCGACGGGGACGTACAATTTTGCGCCGTCTGCATATTCCAGTGTCAGGAATTCAGTCTCTTCACCGTCAATGCCAATACTTTGTAAACCGCGATAGCGTCCAACGCCGTGGTCAATATGTACAACTGGAGCGCCCAATCGTAATTCGGTGAGGTTTTTGATGACTGCATCGCTGTTGTCCTGCATTTTGCGACGGCGACGACTTTGCATCACACGCTGGCCAAATAGCTGTGGCTCAGCAATCAGTAAAATATTATCGAGCTTTAAGCCTGACTCTAATGGCCCTACGGTAATACCTAGCATTTCATCACTGGCTATAAACTGCTGCCAGCTATTAAACAGAGCTGGTTTGATATTGTGCCGCTGTAAAAGCTCCAGCAACGATTCTCTTCTGCCGGCACTTTCGGCACAAAATAAGATGCGAGCGTCAGCATTTGCTATCAAACTTTCCAGTTCGATTAACGGATTTTCTGCTTGTGCGTTAATGCTTAGGAACGGCGGCGGCTGGCTATCAAAATTGTAATTGCCAGCTTTGGCTTCCAGTGCATCGCGATGTAAAATAATTCGTGGATATTGTTTGAGCGCAGCAAATAGTTGCTCGGTTGCAATAAATAATTGGCTGGGATTTAACAGTGGTCGTTGTGGATCAATATTGCGATCTTCAAAACGTTGATGCAGGTCGCGCCAGAATTGATCAGCAGCAGCTTCCAACCCTTCGGTGCAGGTCACCATCGTGGTAGCGGGTAAATAATCAAATAAGGTGCTGGTTTGTTGAAAAAATAAGGGCAAATAATATTCGATACCCGCTGGCGCAATACCCTCGCTGACATCCTGATAAATCGGGCAGCGCCGGTGATCGACATCAAACTGTTGATGCCATTGATCACGAAAGCGTTTGATACCGGCTTCATCCAATGGGAATTCTTTGCCGGGCAGCAGGCTGATTTGTTGTACTTGTTCGACGGTGCGTTGGGTTTCGGGGTCAAAGGTGCGTAGCGTATCTATTTCATCATCAAGTAAATCAATCCGGAAAGGGTGCGGACTCCCCATAGGAAAAATATCCATGATCGAACCGCGCAGGGCAAACTCACCGTGTTCATAAACTGTATTCACACAGCGGTAGCCGTTGGCTTCCAGTTGCAGACGCATGCTGTCGATATTAAATTGCTGGCCGACATTAATGGCCAAGCTATGGGCATGCAAATAATCACTAGGAAGCAGTCGATGCATCAAGGTTGAAATTGGAACAACCAGAATACCGTGTTCCAGTTGTGATAATCGATGTAAAGTGGTGAGTCGCTCAGAAATAATATCCTGATGCGGTGAGAAATTATCGTAAGGCAGTGTTTCCCAGTCAGGGAAATGAAGAATATCCAGGTCACTCGCAAAAAATGCCAATTCCTGTTCCAGTCTGAGTGCGCTGGCGGTGTCGTTACAAATGACCAGCGTGAGTTGCCTGGATGATTGCGCCTGATTGGCAATGGCCAAGCTCGGAGCACTGCCGTAGAGACTCCCCCAGCGATGACGATCGCTGCCAGTAGTTGCAGGAAGAGGGGAGAGCAAAGCAAGCTTGGTCATAGTATTACTTAGTGATTAACGATGTATTTAAAAGCCGGCTATAGGCCGACAAAAATAGGCGGCGCTATTGTAGCTTGCCAAGGGGGCTTTTACACCGGCATTGTGCGACTGCTTTTTAGGAAACGTGTCAGGATCTTGGGTGCAGCTCATTTTTTACGGCAATTTGCCCGTAATTGGTTGACCAGTAGTTGAACTTGGCTCGGTGAATGAACATAATACGCCCCTTTTTTGCTGGCTCGTTTTTCGGGGTCGGGACTAAAGAAGTGGTTAGATATTTGGCCGAATAAGATGTCCTTAAGAACATTAAATACATCCAACATAAATACACCAACATAGGTATACGACAGTGAGTACTGATAGCAGCAACCGTAAACGCCCTGATGATTACTTTGAAGACTGGAAAGAGCGCGAAGCGCTAGCCGAAGGAATGATTCCATTAGTTGGTAAGTTGTATCGTGGCAGGGTTAAAACCTATATCTATGGTCAAAATCTAGTCAATCTATCGGTTTTGGAAATCATGCAGGCGCACCGCGCGGTCCGGGTGGTTGAGGGCAATGAACTTTCAGAGTTTGAAACATTTCCAGTGATTAAAGCCTTGTCAGACCTCAACTTGGGGATTGCTCATATTGACGCTGGCCGTATAGCGGTAATGTATGAAGAGGGCCCTAGAGAGCAAGGTATCAGTGTTGAGGATTTCGTTAAATCACAGGTTAAAGAATTAATTGACGATAAAACCCCGGCGCGACCATCACAAGATGTTGTGCTGTATGGTTTTGGTCGTATTGGCCGGTTGATGGCCAGATTGCTGATTGAGAAAACTGGTGGCGGCGATAATCTGCGTTTAAAGGCTATCGTTGTACGTCGTGGTGGTGCCGCTAATGATTTGGTTAAGCGCGCCAGTTTACTGCGTCGCGATTCTATCCATGGCCCTTTCAAAGGCACCATTCGTGTTGATGAAGAGCGCAGTTCATTTGTTGCTAACGGCAATGAAGTCAAAGTCATTTATGCCGGCTCCCCGAGGAAGTGGATTACACCGAATACGGTATTAACAATGCCATCGTGATTGATAACACCGGTATGTTTAAAGATGCGGCGGGCTTGTCGCGGCATCTTCGTCCTGGTGTTTCGAAAGTTATTCTGACCGCGCCTGGGAGCGATATCCCTAATATTGTGCATGGCATTAATAACAGCGATATCCGCCCTGAAGATCGCATTATTTCTGCAGCGAGTTGTACGACTAATGCTATTGCCCCACCCTTAAAAGCCATGAACGATAAGTTTGGCATTGTCTCCGGGCACATCGAAACTGTTCACGCCTATACCAATGACCAAAACCTGATTGATAATTACCATAAGGCAGATCGCCGTGGTCGTTCAGCGCCATTGAATATGGTTATTACTTCAACGGGTGCTGCCAAAGCGGTAGCTAAAGTGTTGCCCGTTATGAAGGGGAAGTTAACAGGCAACGCGATTCGTGTACCTACGCCGAATGTGTCTATGGCGATTTTGAAATTAACACTGGAGAAATCTACTACCGTAGAAGAGGTTAATGATTATATGCGGCAGGTGGCGCTGCATTCGCCATTGCGTAAGCAGATTGATTTTTCCAATTCACCAGAGGTGGTTTCCAGTGATTTTGTGGGTTCGCGCCATGCCTGTATTTATGACTCGGAAGCAACAGTAGTAAATGGTAATCAGGTAATTATGTATTGCTGGTACGACAATGAGTTTGGCTATAGCTGTCAGGTCCATCGCGTATTGGAGCAAATGGCGGGTGTTGATTACCGGGTCTATCCGAAAGAGCCCTGAGTATTTACGCGTTCAGTTAGCGTTAATAAAAAACCGTCTCAAGGCGGTTTTTTTACACCCTGAGAATCCCCTTGGTAGCTATGAAGCTGAGACTGGCCGTTATTTTTAAATATAGTTGTCCCAAGATTGCCGGGGCATTCACTTTATTGAATTAAATCTCTTACAAATCAAACAAATGCGGCCACTACCTATGGTATTTACAGGCCTCACTCTTTATACTTGCGCCATTTTTTTGATGGGCTAAATTCTTTAGCAATAAATCCGCCGGTAGCCGCAGCTTTTATGGTCTATCCTAGAGAGGCAGCTTGCGGGAAAGGATCAATTTAAGTGCTTTTTAGTGCTAAATTTGCCCATTAAAGCCGATTTTTTAACTTTCAACATTTCAGGCATATCTATGATTAAGATAAATCGTGGTTTGGACTTGCCTATCTCCGGTACACCTGTGCAGGTTATTAGTGACGGCGTGAAAGCGCGATCAGTTGCTGTAATCGGCTTTGACTATGTTGGTATGAAGCCAACTATGGAAGTGCAGGTCGGGGATAAGGTCAAGACTGGTCAGGTCATTTTCACCGATAAGAAAACCGAAGGGGTTAAATATACGGCCCCGGCCAGTGGCACCATTGCCGCCATTAACCGCGGTGATAAGCGTGTTTTGCAATCGGTGGTTATTGATATTGAGGGTGATGCGTCAGAAATATTTGCCACTGTCAGTGATGTTACCCAGCTGAGTCGTGAGCAAATCGTTACCACGCTGGTTGATTCAGGGCAGTGGACTGCCTTCCGCACCCGCCCGTATAGTCGAGTACCCGCACCTGCAAGCACGCCCAACGCTATTTTTGTAGCCGCCATTGATACTCACCCGTTGGCAGCTGATCCCGCCGTTATTATTGCCGAACAGGCGACTGCTTTTGCCGATGGTTTAACGGTATTGAGTAAATTAACCGATGGCAAAGTCTTTGTTGCTAAAGCACCAGGTGCGGCGATAGAGACTGGCAGTGCCCCAGTTGTTACTGAAGAATTTGCGGGGGCACATCCGGCTGGCTTGGTTGGTACGCACATGCATTTTCTTGCGCCAGTGAGTACCAGAAAAGTCGCCTGGAGTATCGCCTATCAAGATGTCATCGCCATTGGCAAACTATTTGTTGAAGGTAAATTATATACAGACCGTGTTATTTCATTGGCAGGCCCACAAGTTGAGCGTCCCGAATTAGTGAGAACACGACTGGGTGCGAACTTGGATGAGTTGACTGCGGGTAAGATGAAGGTTGGCAGCAACCGTATTATTTCCGGTTCAGTTTTAGGCGGTCGCACCGCTTCTGGCTCAGTGGCTTATCTCGGTCGTTATCACCAGCAAGTAACGGTATTGCTCGAGGGCAGTGAGCGCGAATTTATGGGCTGGATGTCACCTGGCCGCGAAAAGCATTCTGTATTGGGTATTTACATTTCCCAATTAACTAAAAGTAAATTGATGGACTTTACGACGACTACCAATGGTAGTGAGCGGGCGATGGTGCCAGTGGGTAATTATGAGAAAGTTATGCCGCTGGATATTTTGCCAACCCAATTACTGCGATCGTTAATAGTGGGTGATACCCAGATGGCTCAGGATCTGGGCTGTCTTGAATTAGATGAAGAAGACTTGGCCCTTTGTAGCTATGTCTGTGCAGGTAAGTATGAGTATGGTCCAATACTCCGCGATAACCTGACTCGTATAGAGAAGGAGGGTTAATCATGGCGGTAAAGTTCCCGGCACTGCGCAAATTTCTTGATGATATTGAACCGCATTTTCATAAGGGCGGTAAATACGAAAGTTGGTTCGCGCTGTATGAAGCAGCAGATACCATATTCTATTCTCCTGGTAGTACCACCAAAACATCTGCGCATGTTCGCGATGGTGTAGATCTTAAGCGGATCATGATTACCGTGTGGTTGTGTACTTTCCCCGCTATGTTTTTTGGTATGTGGAATGTGGGGTTCCAGGCTAATACCATTCATGCGGCCACTGAGTTAGCAATGAACGATGATTGGCGAAGCGGTCTAATCATGGCCTTCGCTGGTAATGACGTAAATAGTATCTGGGATAATTTCTGGTACGGTTTTTGGTATTTCATTCCTGTTTATCTAACGACTTTTATTGTTGGTGGTTTTTGGGAAGTGTTATTCGCGATGAAGCGTGGCCACGAAGTAAACGAAGGTTTTTTCGTAACCTCGATTTTATTTGCACTGGCGTGTCCGCCTTCCATCCCGCTGTGGATGGTGGCGCTGGGTATCAGTTTTGGTGTGGTAATAGGTAAAGAAGTGTTCGGGGGTACAGGTAAGAACTTCCTCAATCCTGCTCTTACCGGTCGCGCCTTTTTGTTCTTCGCTTATCCGGCAGCAATGTCAGGTGATGCAGTTTGGACGGCGGTTGATGGTCACACAGGGGCAACCGCGTTATCCGTTGCTGCCAGTGGTGGTGTTGATGCACTGGAAGCTGCGTTTAGCTGGAATTCAACCTTCTTTGGAACGATTCCAGGCTCGATGGGTGAAACCTCAACGCTGGCGATCTTCATCGGTTTAGCCGGTTTGATGATTACCAGAATAGCTTCCTGGCGTATTGTGCTGGGTGTTTTTGCTGGCATGTTTGCATTGACCACTTTATTTAACATGCTGGGTTCAGACACAAACCCGATGTTTGCTATGCCCTGGTACTGGCACTTAACGGTTGGTGGATTTGCTTTCGGCATGGTGTTTATGGCGACAGACCCCGTGTCTGCCTCTATGACTAACACCGGGAAATATTGGTTTGGTGCGTTGATAGGCATAATGGTGGTGTTAATCCGAGTGGTTAATCCTGCCTTTCCTGAAGGCATGATGTTGGCCATTCTGTTCGCCAACTTGTTCGCACCTTTGATCGACCACTTTGTGGTGCAAGCTAACATTAAACGGAGGCTCGCCCGTGGCTAATAAAGAAACGACTTCAAGGACCATTATTGTCGCCTTGGTGTTATGTATAGTGTGTTCGTTGGTAGTTGCCAGTGCTGCTGTCTTGCTGAAAGATCGACAGCAAGCTAATAAGAAGTTGGACCGTTACAGCAATATTCTGGCAGCGGCTGGCTTGTTGCAGTCTGGTCAGGATGTTGAAGCACAATTCAATGAATTGGTTACCGCAAAAGTAGTCGATCTGGATAAAGGTGTTTATACCGATGAGGTGGATGCCGCTAGTTTTGATCAACTGCGCTCAGCCAAAGAAGCTGATTTATCCGCAAGATTAACCGCTGAAGATGATCTGGCAAAAATTTCACGCCGTGAAAAATATGCACTTGTCTATTTGGTAGAAACGGATGGTGAATTAACTAAAATTATTTTGCCTGTTCGTGGTTATGGCTTGTGGTCGACGTTACATGGCTTTTTGGCTTTGGAAAACGATGGCAATACCATTGCCGGTTTAGGCTTTTCCGAGCACGGTGAAACACCTGGGCTAGGTGGTGAAGTCGATAACCCAAAATGGAAATCGCTCTGGCCGGGAAAAAAAGTGTATCAGGACGGAGATGTTGAAATCGAACTGATAAAAGGCTCAGTAGCCCCCGATGCAGCTGGTGCAGATTACCAGGTAGACGGATTAGCCGGTGCAACGTTAACCAGTCGTGGTGTCACCAATCTGGTGCAGTTCTGGATGGGTGATAAAGGCTTCAAGAAATTCCTTACTAATTTACGATCAGGGGAGGCAGGATAATGTCTAAAGTGAAGGACTCTCTAATCGATCCTATTTTCAAGAACAACCCCATAGCCTTGCAGGTGCTGGGTATCTGTTCAGCACTGGCAGTCACATCCAGTTTGAAAGTAACATTGGTTATGGCTTTGTCTGTGACCGTGGTAACGGGTTGCTCTAACTTTTGTATTTCATTGATACGCAATCAGATTCCAGGAAGTATCCGTATTATTGTACAGATGGTTATTATTGCCTCGCTGGTTATTGTTGTGGATCAGGTACTCAAAGCCTATTTTTACGAGATCAGTAAGCAGCTATCGGTATTTGTTGGTTTGATTATCACTAACTGTATTGTTATGGGGCGTGCTGAAGCCTTTGCGATGAAAAATACGCCGATCCCCAGCTTTTTTGATGGTGTCGGTAACGGCTTGGGTTACAGTACCATTTTGATAGCGATCGCGATTGTCCGTGAATTATTTGGTTCCGGTAAATTGTTCGGTATCGAAATTCTACCGCTTGTGAACGATGGCGGCTGGTATGTGCCTAATGGCATGTTGTTGTTGCCGCCCAGCGCATTTTTCCTGATTGGTTTGTTTATCTGGGCTTTGCGCGCATGGAAAACAGAACAGGTAGAAGAGCCTGAATTTAAAATCACAGCGAATACTCGCGCGAAGGAGGCTGTGTAATGGAACATTTTTTAAGTTTGTTTGTGCGCTCTGTCTTTATCGACAATATGGCGCTCAGCTTTTTCCTGGGTATGTGTACCTTATTAGCTCTCTCCAAGAAAATGAACGCGGCGATAGGTTTAGGTATTGCTGTAATCGTAGTGCTGGCCATCACCGTACCGGTTAACTACCTTATCTACACCTATCTATTAAAAGAGGGTGCATTGGTCTGGTTAAGTGCGGATTTTGCAGCGGTTGATTTAAGCTTTTTAGGCCTGCTTAGTTATATAGGTGTTATCGCGGCTCTGGTACAAATGCTGGAGATGTTTCTGGATAAATTTGTACCGGCACTTTATAACGCGCTGGGTGTGTTTCTGCCATTGATTACCGTTAACTGCGCCATCATGGGGGCGTCACTGTTTATGGTTGAACGCGATTATGATTTTGGTGAGTCCGTAGTGTTTGGTCTCGGTTCCGGTGTGGGGTGGGCGTTGGCAATTGTAGCGCTGGCCGGTATCCGCGAAAAAATGAAATACAGTGATGTGCCTGATGGTTTACAAGGTTTAGGCATTACCTTTATCACCGTTGGCTTGATGTCGTTGGGCTTTATGTCTTTCGGCGGCATAGACCTATAAGAGGCTAAGAAGAATGAATCAAGTAATTGTCCTCGGCGTAGGCATGTTCACAGTTATTGTGTTGTCTTTGGTCGCAGTGATTTTAGTCGCTAGAGCTCGAATGGTTAGCTCTGGTAATGTCAATATCGAAATTAATGGGCAGAAAACAATCTCTGTTCCTGCGGGTGATAAGTTGCTAAACACGCTGGCTGCACAAGGTGTGTATCTCGCTTCAGCTTGTGGTGGTGGCGGTAGTTGTGCGCAGTGTAAATGTGTCATTAGTGAAGGTGGCGGCTCTATGTTGCCTACTGAAGAAGCGCATTTCACTCCCCGCGATGCTCGTGAAGGTTGGCGTTTATCTTGTCAGGCTCCGGTTAAGCAGGATATGAAAATTGAAGTGCCGGAAGAGGTTTTCGGTATTAAGCAGTGGGAATGTACGGTTGAATCCAATCCCAATGTGGCGACCTTTATTAAAGAGCTGACGTTAAAATTACCGGAAGGCGAAAGTGTTGATTTTCGCGCTGGTGGTTATGTTCAGTTGGAAGCGCCAGCCCATCATGTAAAGTACAAAGATTTCGACTTAGGTGACGAGTACAAAGGTGATTGGGAGCGGTTTGGCTTTCTGGATGTTGAATCCAAAGTGGATGAGCCGATTATTCGCGCTTATTCGATGGCAAACTATCCTGATGAAAAAGGCATTGTTAAATTTAATATCCGTTGCGCAACGCCGCCACCGAATAATTTAAGTTTGCCTGCCGGCCAAATGTCCTCATGGGTGTTTAGTTTAAAACCTGGCGACAAAGTCACAGTGTTTGGTCCCTTCGGTGAATTTTTTGCAAAAGAGACTGATGCGGAAATGGTCTTTATCGGCGGCGGTGCCGGTATGGCACCTATGCGTTCGCATATCTTTGATCAGTTAAAACGTTTACGTACAGACCGCAAAATTTCATTCTGGTATGGTGCGCGATCATTGCGTGAAGTGTTTTATTCTGAAGAATATGATGCACTGGCTGCTGAGTTCCCTAACTTCAGTTGGCATCTGGCTTTAAGTGATGCTCAGCCCGAAGATAACTGGACCGGGATGACAGGCTTTATTCACAATGTTGTGCATGATAACTATTTAAAAGATCACGCCGCACCGGAAGATTGTGAGTTTTATATGTGTGGTCCTCCAATGATGAACTCGGCGGTGATTAACATGCTGCACAGTTTAGGTGTTGAGCCAGAAAATATTATGTTGGATGAATTCTAAATTGATCAGCAATGCCAGAGTGTTACCAAGAGCAGCTTCGCTGCTCTTTTTGTATCTGTTGCTTTCAGGTTGCGGCGATCAGCTACTGTCACATAGCAAGTTTTCCGGTTCCACCATGGGTACGTTTTACCATATCACCGTGCTTACCAATCCCGCAGCGTCAATCAGTGAACAGGATGTGCAGCAGGCAATCGATCAGCAGTTACAGTTAATCAATCAACAAATGTCGACCTATATCGATGACTCTGAACTGTCACAGTTTAATGCGGCGGCAGTGGATGAGTGGGTGCAACTTAGTCCTAATCTTTTTGATGTGTTGATGTTGAGTTTGGAGTTGGGCTGGCTGTCTAATGGCGCTTTTGATATTACCGTTGGTCCATTAGTCGATCTTTGGGGCTTTGGACCAGGTAGGCTTGATAGGGCTGATACAGTACCGGCGCAGATTAGTATTGACCGCCAATTAAAGGGGGTTGGTTTTCAGGCGCTGGAGTTTGACTTGGAGTCTTCCAAAGTCAGAAAGCGTAAACCGGTACGTTTGGATTTATCCGCCATAGCCAAAGGGTTTGCCGTTGATAAATTATCTGAATTATTACTCTTCGCTGGCTATACGGATTTTATGGTAGAGCTGGGTGGTGAGTTACGCTTACATGGTAACAGCCCTCGTAATAGTGCATGGAGGATTGCCATTGAACAGCCTGAATCATCGATGATGGCGGTGGCCAATAAAGCTATTAAGGTTAGCAATGTCGCTGTTGCCACATCCGGTGATTATCGAAATTACTTTGAATTACAGGGAAAGCGTTACTCCCACACCATTGACCCTGCTACCGGTTACCCAATCACCCACAAACTCGCGTCTGTGACTGTGATAGCCGACAGTGCAGCCTATGCCGACGGATTGGCCACGGCAATTAATGTTTTGGGCCCTGACAAAGGTTTCCAGTTAGCGCAACAGCAAGGTTTGGCAGTATATCTTTTAGTTAAAAGCGAGCAGGGTTTTGATGCCATTATCAGCGATGCTTTTAAGCCTTATTTGGAGTAACATAGTTTCAGTTGATCCCTGCTGTAGCAGGCAAAGATAAGTGAGAAAATTATGGCAACTATTATTTTAGCGTTTGTGTTGATGCTGCTTATTGTAGGAGCTATGGCAATAGGCGTTATTCTAGCTAACAAGCCGATCAAAGGTTCTTGTGGTGGCCTGGGTGCGCTGGGTTTAAAAGAAGATTGTATGATTTGTGGCGGCAACAAAGATGAATGGAAACGCGAAGTCGATATTATCGGTAAAGCGGATCTGGCTTACGATGCGATGAACCCAAAACCCTGAAGTTAACAGTCCAATAAAAAAGCCGCTCTGTAGCGGCTTTTTTATTGGCGGCAGTGCGGTCGGATGAAGGAAAAGTTTCATCTGCCCCCACTTTGTCATAATATTCAGGCTCTGTTTCGACAATAATGGAAGAGGATCTTTTCATGACCATAAAATGTGGATTTATAAATAAAGTGATACCAGCTGTAGTTATCGTAATGTCGGCAAGTGTGGTGCAGGCTCAGCCGAATGATATGGCAGTGATGATGCAAAATTTGCAGGATATGCAGCGCTGTATGGCATCCATTGATCAAACAGAGTTAAAGCAACTTGAGCAGCGTGCGCGCGGTATGGAGGCTGAGATTAAAAAGTTATGTGCGCAAGGCAATGAGAGTAAAGCCCAGCAGCAAGCATTGACATTTGCCCTGGAGATAAGAGATTCCAAATTATTGCAACAAATGAAAAAATGTACCGAAAAAATGGCTGATTTTGCTAAAAATATGCCTAATCCTTTAGCGGTCTATGACTCATTTTCTGATGAGAATGAGGCGAAAGGTATTTGCCAGAGTTTGTAAGGTATTGGATTACAGCAGCTCAGCAATGGACAGGCAGCGGGCAGATAAAAAAGGAAATCTTTTAATCGGGGCTGAGCGTCAACATGTAATTAACCAGCTTAATCCGTATCTTTTTCGTGCGCACCACGCCGCACACTGACTGCCTTCGCTAACACCTTCAGCGTTTCCTCGGTAGTCTCCCAGGAAATACAAGCATCAGTGATACTTTTGCCATAAACCTCAGGTGTTTTTTGGCTGCCTTCCACCAAATTACTTTCCAGCATGACCCCGGCTATAGCATGGCTACCGTTACTAATTTGCGCCGCGATATCCGCAGCTACCAACGGTTGGCGAGCAAAGTCTTTATTGCTATTACCGTGGCTACAATCAACCACTAAATGCGGCGGTAAATGATTGTTATCAAGTATGGCTACAGTGTTAGCGATGGCCTGCGGATCGTAATTGGGTCCCGCGTTTGAACCGCGCAAAATCACATGGCAATCGGGATTGCCGCTGGTGGTGACGATGGCAGAGATGCCTTGTTTGGTGACGGATAAAAAATGGTGCGGGTGAGCGGCGGCACCAATCGCGTCAATGGCAATTTGAATGCTGCCATCGGTACCGTTTTTAAACCCTACTGGCATTGATAAGCCCGACGCCAATTCTCGGTGTATTTGACTTTCTGTAGTGCGTGCACCGATGGCCCCCCATGAAACCAAATCGGCAAAAAATTGCGGGGATATTGTATCCAGGAATTCACAGCCTGTTGGAATACCGAGGTCGGCAATATCAAGCAGTAATTGCCGTGCCACGTGCAGGCCGCGATTAATATTAAAACTGCCATCAATACCGGGGTCGTTAATCAAGCCTTTCCAGCCAACTGTGGTGCGGGGTTTTTCAAAATATACCCGCATTACAATCAATAATTCTGCGCGATGTTGCTCAATGGCTTGTTGTAATTTGCCGGCATAGTCGAGTGCGGCATTGGTGTCATGAATTGAGCAGGGGCCAACTACCACCAGCAAACGATCATCTTTACCTTTAAAAATATTGGCAATATCCTGTCGTGCGTTTGTAATCATGCTGGCTGCGTCAGGTTTTAATGGTAATTCTTCCATTAAAATGGCAGGCGATACCAGCGGGCGTAGCTCTGCAATACGGACGTCATCGGTAGTAGTGGAGGGTGGTGTTGGGTGTGTCATGAATAGATCTCATCCTGTGCGAAGTACTCGAACAGGCCTAGTTTAAAGTGTCAATGGATTCAGTGAATCAGCGATTAATGATGGCCAGAGATTTTAGCCGCTATGGCGTCGTGCTGTCACCTTTGGGGAGATCCTTTTGTGCACGATGTTTTAATACGCTGTGGATGACCGCCTCATTCTCAAAATAAACACTAAAATCCTGATAGTCCCAGCGGATGATTTTTGGCTCGCCTTTTGGCTCATGGCTTGCAAGTGGTGCGCCAAATTGTGTTTTAACATCTGTCCGGGATTGTCCAAGCCTTGGCCGCTGAATGTCTCCCAGATATTGGCCTTGGCTGGCTATGGGCAACTGGATGGATTCAGCTTGTGACGGTAGTGCCGGAAATAGCAGCGAAACTACAGCTAGTACCGGGATTGTCAGCATGTTATAAGCCATTGGGTTGTTGCCGCCTTTCTGCTAATTGTAATTGCATAATGTGTTTGGCAATTATTTGCCGGTCTGCATCTTTCAGCTGCACAAAACTCAGAGCAGTTACAAAGTCATCACCGTTGCGAGAGCAATTAATCACCCGGCAGAAAACGGTAAGCGGAATGTGATTGGGTAATAGGGTTAACTGCAGAGCCATATAGCTATCATGTGCATGCTCTGTCATTGAGTGGAATGATAGCCCCCCTTCGCTGAGTGTAATGGCGTACTGCTGTTGATCGGGTGCCGGTTCTTCATACTCGATTAATTTGCCCGCAATTAAATCCAGCTTTTTATTGATACCCTTTAAATAGGCTTCAAGACTCCGGTTTTCTTCGCCAATGGCACGCAAAAATTTACTGTGTTCCTGCTCGATACTGAGCAGCTCACGAATCAGGGAGTATCCGGGCGCGTCTTTTAATTGGGGTGGCAAGTGATTAGCCAGTGCACTGTTTTGATCAACAGCGTGGTAGCGCATCAGCACGGTATCTTCTACCCGGAAATAGTCACGGCGTTCATTAATCGAGGGTTGGGAAGGCGATTTACGTTGCAATGGGGTAAACTCCAAGGCTGACAATAAGTTAAAGCAGTGTTCTAATCTGCTTTTTTAATAAAACTGTCATAACTTTAGTACAGCTTCGGCGAAATACCATGATTAATCCATGGCTTTTATTGACCTTGTCGTTACGGTAAAACCCGCAAATATGTATCAACCACTGTCACTATTTATCGGTCTGCGCTATACACGCGCAAAGCGTCGCAACCAGTTTATTTCCTTTGTGTCGATGATATCGCTATTGGGAATGATCCTCGGGGTCATGGCATTGGTGGTAGTGTTATCGGTGATGAACGGCTTTGAGGCAGAACTACGCGGCCGTATTCTGGCGCTGGTGCCTCACGCCTACGTGAATGGGCCGCAAACCCGCTTGTCAGATTGGTCAGCCAGCCAACAGCGATTAGCTGAATTACCCATGCTAAAAGGTGCTGCCCCTTATATCGCTGGTAATGTCATGCTGAGCCGGCCGGGTATGGTGAGGGGGGCACAACTACAGTCGATTAACCCCAAAGCGGAACAGCAAGTCTCCAAAATAGCCAGCAGTATGATTAACGGTAGTCTGGATGATTTGGTGGCCGGTCAGTATCGCATTGTTGTGGGCGATATTCTGGCGCGCTATTTGGGTCTTTACCCAGGCGATGAAGTCAGTGTGGTGTTGCCAAGGGTGACGGTTACCCCGGTGGGTGTGTTCCCCCGAGTGAAGCGATTTACTGTCAGTGGCGTGTTCCAGGTTGGGGCTGAGCTGGACAGCAATACGGTATTTATTCATTTAGCTGATGGCCAGAAATTATTTCAAATGGGTACGGATGTACAAGGTCTACGTCTGCAGTTTGATGACTTGATGGCGGTAAATAGCTATTTGGATGACGTCTTACAGCTGATGCCTGAAAACTCATCGGCCACGGCCTGGAGTGAAACCCAGGGTAGCTTATTTAAAGCAGTGGCGATGGAGAAAACCATGGTGGCTTTATTGCTGTTGATCATCGTGTTTATTGCTGCTTTTAATATTGTTTCCATTCTCAGCATGATGGTTGCCGACAAGCGCTCAGACATTGCTGTGCTCAGAACCATGGGGGCATCACCGGCCACAATTTTAAAAATATTTATGATTCAGGGGACGGTGGTTGGATTATCCGGTATCGCTATTGGAATCGGCTTAGGCATACCGTTAGCGCTGAATGTGGGTAATGTAGTGGTGTGGTTGGAAACCACTCTGGGTGGTCATGTGTTCAATCCGGATGTGTATTTTATTAGCCGGATACCTTCTGTGTTGGTATGGTCAGATGTGTTAATGGTTGCTGGCTGTGGTTTAGTGCTCAGCTTTCTAGCCACGATATATCCGGCAACGCGTGCAGCAAAAGTGCATCCTGCAGAAGCCCTTAGATATGAATAACGGATGGGTAGCAGTTAGTGTTATGCATACTTTAAAGAGATAGATATTTTGAATAATTCAGCAGCGGTATTGCAGTGTGTAGATCTGCATAAAACGTATCGACAAGGCCCGCAGGATTTACACGTGTTGGCGGGCATCAATCTCAACATTAATGCCGGTGAGCGCGTCGCTATTGTCGGTGCTTCCGGTGCGGGTAAATCGACCTTGCTCAATATGTTGGGCGGTTTGGATTTGCCCAGCACGGGTCAGGTATTTGTTGCCGGTAAAGATTTAAGTACGCTGTCGGAAAAACAGCGAGGAGAATTACGTAACCGCTATTTGGGTTTTGTTTATCAGTTTCATCATCTATTGGGAGAGTTCACAGCATTGGAAAATGTTGCTATTCCGCTATTGATACGCGGTGAAAAATCTTCATTGATAGAACAAAAAGCCAGCGCGATGTTGGCGCGGGTAGGGTTGTCGGCAAGATTGGAACATAAGCCGGGAGAACTCTCCGGTGGTGAGCGCCAGCGAGTTGCAATTGCCCGCGCATTAGTCACTGAGCCACAGTGCGTGATGCTGGATGAGCCGACCGGTAACCTCGATCATCATACCGCTAACGCTATCCATGACTTAATGAAAGAGCTCAACCAGCAGTTACAAACCAGTTTTATTATAGTTACTCATGACTTGGCATTGGCTGCGCAAATGGATAGACAGTTGTCGCTTGTTGATGGCAAATTGCAGGATGCTTGAACGTGTTTAATCCCTATCCCTTATTTATTGGTATCCGTTACGCCGGTGCTCGTAGACGAAGCCAGCTAGTCTCCTTTATTTCGTTAGTATCGATGATGGGCATGGCTTTGGGTGTGGCTTTGTTGATTTTGGTGCTATCAGTAATGAATGGTTTTGACCGGGAAATGCGCAACAAAATTTTAGGTTTGGTGCCGCATATCAACATCACCAGTTATCAAGTGCAAGATACATCCGTAGAGCAACAGGCCAGTTGGAAGCAAATTGAAAATAAAATTATGCATCATCCACAGGTGCAAGCGGTTGCGCCTTTTGTACAATTGAATGCGATGTTACTGCGAGGAACTAATGTAGAGGGTGTTTTAATTTACGGCATTAATCCTGAGCGTGAAAAGTCGGTCTCGATTCTGGCGGACTATGTCGACAATACTGCGCTAGATAATTTACAAGATAGTACAGAACGGCTTAGCCCGGGTATTTTATTAGGCGCAGCGCTGGCCAAGCGGGTGGGTGTTAGTGTTGGCGACACTGTCAGTGTAATGGTTCCGCAGGAAACCGACAGCGGTCGACTCAATCCAAGTTTTGTTCAACTGACTGTAGCCGATATTTTTACCACCGGTACCGAATTGGACCAATCAGTCGCACTGATCTCTTTGCATCGCGCTATTTCATTAATACCGCCGCAGCAACGGCAACAGGGTTTGCGGGTGACTGTCACGGATACCTTTGAAGCGCCACGCATCGCTTGGGAGTTAAGTCAGAATATACCTTATGGTTTTACCACTCGTGACTGGACTCGCACACATGGTAATTTATATTCTGCTATTCAATTATCAAAACAATTGGTGGGTTTGATGCTGGTTACCATTATCGCGGTGGCGGCATTTAATGTAGTGTCGGCGCTGATAATGATCGTGACGGATAAGCGTGGTGAGATTGCCATTTTACGTACCGCTGGTGCAAGCCCGTCAGGTGTAATGGCGGTGTTTATGGTGCAGGGAACATTAATCGCGTTAATCGGCACCGGTATCGGATGCATACTGGGTGTGTTATTGGCTATATCTATTACTGAGATTGTGGCGGCACTACAGACGTTGCTAGGAGTCCAGTTTTTGAATTCCGACGTTTACCCCATCGATTATTTACCATCAGATTTACGCATCCAGGATGTCATTGCGGTGTCTGCTACGGCGTTTGTGATGAGTGTGTTGGCGACGGTCTACCCGGCGTGGCGAGCATCTCGCGTACAGCCGGCAGATGCGCTGCGCTACGAGTAAACATCTAGCTTTTTTTCTGTCTTTTTAGACGGCGTTCATGCCAGCGACGAATAGTGTGCTGGCGCCAGGCATAACGTACAAAGGCCGAACCCGCTAAACCTGAAAATAGTCCGCAGAGTAAACACCCTAACAGAAACGGCTGCCACGTATAGCCAATCTCGGTAGTGAGCCATTGCCATGACAGTTCAAAAACAAATTGCTGTTCCGGTCTATCCATGACCGCAGCGCCCACTTTATACGCTAGATAGAATAGCGCCGGCATCGTGACCGGGTTGCTCACCCAGACTAAAATAGTCGCGATGGCTAAATTGGCTCGCATCAATACTGCCGCGAGAGCGGCTATTAGCATTTGTGTAGGTAACGGAATAAAGGCGACAAACAGCCCAATAAAGCACGCCATAGAAACCGAGTGGCGAGTTAAATGCCAAATATTGGGGTCATGTATCCAGTTACCCAGTAATTGCAGCGACTTCTGTTGCTTGATCCACTCGGGATCTGGCATATAGCGTTTGATGAATTTGCGAGCCATTAATGGCAATTACTCAGTGATTTAAGTATTAGCAGCCGCGCATTATGCACGGAATTGTCAGCCTTCTCTACTAGCGACCCTGTTAAGTTGCCGTTACTATTAATTACGATTATAAAATGTAAAGTACAAAGCCGGTTAATTGTAGCCAGCTAATGTTAAAGGAATAATTCTAATGTTGTCATGGATGATGGCAGTGTCGGTTGGCATTGCTGCAGTCTCGTTGTTGCCCGAATTACCCCCGCAATGGTATCTGTTATTGGCGCTACTGGTTAGCGTCTTGTTAACCTGTTGGCTTAAGCACTGGCGGTGGCTATTGCTGGTCTTGTTAGGAATCAATTGGGGTGGGTATTACGGTCATCAACTGTTGGCTCAACAGCTGCCTATAGAATTAGAACAACAGCCCATTTGGTTGCAAGGGCGGATCAGTGGCTTACCAACGTCTGGCATGAGTCGAGGTCAGTCATTCCAGCAATTTGATTTGAATGTTACTGACCATCGCTGTATTAGCCCTGCAGGTGATTGCGCTCACCGCCTAAAGCGCGTGCGGTTGAAATGGTATGGTGCGCCGCAGCCACTCAAACCTGGTCAGCATTGGCGTTTGTTAGTAACACTTAAGCGGCCTTATGGCACCAGTAATCCCGGCGGTTTTGATTATCAAAGTTGGTTAATCCAGCAGGGGATTGGCGCCACCGGTTATGTGCGGCCATCGCATCAGATTCGGCTGCTTGCAGATGATCAATGGGGTGTTGATCGATGGCGTTGGCGGGTCGCCAATTATATGGATAGCTTACCCAATTTGCCCCATAGCCACTTGTTGAAGGCGCTGTTGATCGGCGATAAGCGCGATATCGGCTCTGGTCAGTGGCAATTATTCGCGGCAACAGGGACGACGCATTTGATGGTGATCTCCGGCCTGCATGTGGGCATGGTGACTGGTCTGGTATTTTTAATAAGCCGTTGCTTGCTGGTGATCTCTCTGCCAAATTGTCGTGCCCATGTTGGCGCCGCCTGGCTCGCTATATCGGTAGCGTTACTTTATGCACTCGCTGCGGGTTTTACCTTACCCACTCAGCGCGCATTATTGATGATTGCGGTGGTATTGTTGTGTGTGATTCGCCAGCGGCATATTTCACCACTGGCCGGCTTGGCATTGGCGTTATTGCTCTGTTTATTATTAGACCCCTTAGCAGTCATCACTGTGTCGTTTTGGCTGTCCTTTGTTGCAGTGGGTGCCATCTTGTATGCCAGTACCGGAAGACGGCAGAGTAAGACCCAAAGTCGCCAATGGATGCTTGCCCAGTACGCCGTTTTCATTGGCTTAATACCGGTGTTGGCAATGTGCTTTGGTCAAATAACGTTGCTATCACCAGTTGCAAATAGTCTGTTGTTGCCGGTGTTCAGCATTTTAATCGTGCCCTTGGATTTAGTGGCAGCTGTGCTCGCCTTTTTTAGTGAAAGTGCTGCGCAGTGGTTGTGGCAACAATTGGATCGGGTTTTAGCTATCAGTTTGCAGGGTTTATCCTATTTGCATGAGGTTGCTGGTGTTGGTGTGCTGACGATTAGCGCTAAACCATTGATGGTGAAATGTATGGCGCTAGTAGGGGCAATGGTGCTGTTGCTGCCTAAAGGCCTGCCGTTAAAATGGTTAGGTTTGTTATTACTCATACCGTTGTTTGCTTATCAGTCACCGCTCATGGCGCGGGTGATCTAGAGCTGACCGTGTTGGACGTTGGCCAGGGGCTGGCCATTGTAGTGATCAGTCGCGAGCATGTGTTGGTTTATGATGTGGGTGCCAAATTCAGTGACGATTTCTCGATGGTGACAGCGGTCGTTCAACCTTTTTTACTGCAGCGTGGCGTGGAGACGATCAATACTTTAGTCATCAGTCACAACGATAATGATCATGCCGGTAACTGGCTGTCCTTGCGGGATCAGTTCACGGTTGATCAGGTGATGATGGGTGATCCTTTGCCCTATCAGCAATACGGTGTTTTGCCTTGTCTGGCAGGTCAGCAATGGCAGTGGGATGGTATCGATTATGCGGTGTTACATCCTCAAACTGATACGACTTATGCTCGCAGTAACAACCGCTCTTGCGTGTTAAAGATTAGCAGTCAGCAAATCGGCTTTTTATTAGCCGGAGATATCGAGCAGTCCGTAGAGACGCTCATGGTACATAATCTCGGTCCCCAATTAGCCAGTAACGTACTGATTGCACCCCATCACGGCAGTCATAGTTCCTCGTCATGGCCTTGGGTAAAGTCAGTGGCTGCTGAGTATGTGGTTTTTAGCAGTGGCTATCGCAATCAGTTTTCGCACCCGCGGCCAGATATCCAACAACGCTACCAGCAAGTGGACAGCAACACGTTGATTAGTCATCAGACTGGCGCACTCACATTTACTGTTAGGCAGGGGAAATTACTGATACCGAGTGCTTATCGGCAGCAGCGACGACGTTATTGGTTGGCACCAGTTGATAGTGATTAAAAACTTGTCAACAAATTAGCTATAGTCGATAGTTTTTCCTTGGCTGGTCAGTATAATGCAGTTCAATAAGTGCATAAGAAAGCGTGGCTAAGTAATTGTCTTAGCAGACGAAAATGGGAGAACGTGAGTGTTTGAACTGATAAAGGCGGGTGGCTGGTTAATGCTGCCGATCATGCTTTGTTCGATAGCCGCAGTGGCGATTTGTATTGAACGCTATCTGGCTCTTAATCCGGCAAAAATTGCACCTCCACACCTTCTGGCCCAAGTCTGGGGCTGGATCAAAAATAATCAGGTGACCGCTGATAAATTGCGAGAGTTAAAACAGTCTTCGCCATTGGGCCGTATATTGGCTGCTGGCCTGAGTAATTCACGCCATGGTCGTGACGTCATGAAAGAAAGTATTCAGGAGGCGGCCAGTCATGTAGTCCATGATCTGGAACGCTACCTCAATACGTTGGGTACCATCGCGGCGGTTGCGCCTTTACTGGGCTTGTTAGGTACGGTCATCGGCATGATTAAAGTATTCACCGAGATCATGTTGCAAGGTACCGGCAATGCCGGTGTATTGGCTGGTGGTATTTCAGAGGCGCTGATTACCACGGCGGCGGGTTTGAGTGTCGCGATCCCGGCATTGATTATGCACCGGTTTTATTCCCGTCGTATTGATAACGTTGTTGTAACGTTGGAGCAGGAAACTATTAAGTTGGTGGATGCTCTTCATGGCGAACGCAAAGTCGATATCAAATCCAGTTAACGGACACAAAATACGTGCAATTTCGACGACAAAAAGGTGAAGAAGTCACCGTCAACTTAACGCCACTGATCGATGTGGTGTTTTTGTTGTTGATCTTTTTCATGGTCTCTACCACGTTTACTAAAGAGACCCATCTGAGCCTGGATCTACCTGAAGCCACCGGCGAAGAGTCCACTGATCAGCCACAACAGATTGAAATTATTATTGATGCCAATGGCCAGTATGTGGTGAATGGCAATAGTTTGGTGTCCAGTAAAAAAGATATTATCGCCGCCGCATTGAAAGAAGTGGCTGCTGGCGATTTCAGTTTACCTTTAACCATTACTGCTGATGCGAAAACGCCTCATCAAGCGGTTATTACCGCGATGGATGTAGCGGGGCAGTTGGGTTTTTCTCATCTCAGTTTGACCACTAAAAAGCCTGCAGGCGAGTAGGGTAATCAGCGTGGCAAAATCTTCAGCAGAAAATAGCCGCGAGCATTTTCTGGTGCGTGCCTGGTATCAGAGGTCGCCATGGCTGTTACTGCTGACACCTCTGAGTTTACTTTATCAGCTGATGTCCGGTGTGCGGCGTCATTTATATCAGCGCGGTTTGTTGGCTTCCTTCCGTCCACCGGTACCTTGATTGTGGTCGGCAATATAACGGTAGGGGGGACGGGTAAAACACCGATGGTTATCGCATTAGTTGAAGCGCTTCAACAGGCAGGCTTTAGTCCGGGTGTTATTAGTCGCGGCTATGGTAGTCAAGCACCTCATTATCCTTATACCGTCACTGCTGAGAGCCCGGTGCAACACAGTGGTGATGAAGCGTTGTTAATTGCCTTGCGTGCTAAGGTGCCAGTCGTGATTGATGGCAACCGGCAGCAAGCGGTCACCGCTTTATTAGCTGCGCATAGTTGCGATGTGATTATCAGCGATGATGGACTGCAGCATTATGCCTTGCAGCGTGATTATGAAATTGTAGTGGTAGATGGGAGTGCGGGGTTTTGCTAATCAGTTGTTATTACCGGCCGGCCCGCTACGGGAGTCACTGGCGCGATTAACCACTGTCAATCATGTGGTTTGTAATGGGCGCCCAGTTCCCTTACCTGCTGCAGTCAGCTCTAGCGTTATGCGATTAATCCCTGCGAGCCTTCACGCATTAAATGGCGACACAACCATTGCTGCCAATGAATGGTCGGGCAATAAACAGGTACATGCCATTGCCGGCATTGGTAACCCCCAACGTTTTTTTACCAGCTTAAAACAATTAGACTTTGATCCAACAGAACATTGTTTTGCTGATCATCATCCCTTTGTAGAAACTGACCTACAGTTTGATGATGATCTGGCAATTATTATGACGGAGAAAGACGCGGTAAAAATTCGTTGCTTACCGCGTACATCCAATAGCTGGTATTTACCAGTGAGTGCGAACATTGAGGGTGAGTTGCTAACTGATGTGGTCGCAACCCTTAAACGGCTTGCTGCTGTTAACAAGGAGCCCGAATGAGCTTTAGTGTCATTATTCCATCCCGCTATGCCTCCAGTCGCTTACCGGCAAAACCGTTGGCAGATATTGCTGGCAAACCTATGGTGCAACGCGTCTATGAGCAAGCCTGTAAAAGTGCCGCCGAACGGGTGATCATTGCCACTGATGATCAACGTATTGCTGAGGTTGCTCTGGCTTTTGGTGCAGAGGTGTGTATGACATCGCTTACTCATGAATCCGGTACTGATCGCCTGCAGGAAGTGGTCACTCAATTAGGTTTCTCGAGTGATCATATTGTGGTGAATGTACAAGGTGATGAACCACTGATTCCCCCTGCGGTCATCAATCAAGTGGCTGCCGATTTGGCCGCTGATGCGCAAGCGGCGATTTCGACTTTGGTAGAACCTATTACTGATATTGATACGGTATTTAACCCCAATGCAGTGAAAGTCACTATGGATTGTCATGGTCGCGCTTTGTATTTTTCCCGCGCGCCTATACCTTGGTACCGCGATGGATTTAATGGCGACAACGAACAACTTCCTGACGGCGTAAACTATTATCGCCACATTGGTATTTACGCTTACCGGGTCGGGTTATTGCATCAGTTCGTGGAGTGGCCAGTCAGCCCGTTGGAGCGAACAGAAAAGCTGGAGCAGCTACGTGCGTTGGAAAATGGCGCCATCATCGTTGCCAAACCCGCCTGCCAATCGATTCCTGCCGGGGTAGATACCGAACAGGACTTGCAAGCGGTGCGCGCACTTTTTTCTTAGGATATAGTCAATGCCTCGAATTAACGTACTGTTTGTTTGTCTGGGGAATATTTGTCGTTCACCCACTGCGCACGGGGTGTTTCAGCAACACATACGAGCCAGTAAGCTAGAGCATGTGATCAGTGTGGACTCAGCGGGCACGGGCGACTGGCATGTCGGTAAAGCGCCGGATCAGCGTTCTGTGAAAGCCGCTGCGACACGTGGCTATGATTTATCGGCTTTGCGTGCCAGACAAGTATGCGCTCAGGATTTTTACGACTTTGATTATATTTTGGCAATGGATAATAGTAACTTAAGTGATTTGCAAACCTTACAGCCTAATGATAGTCGTGCGTCACTTTCATTATTGCTGAGTTATGGGGATGTCGCCGTCGCCGAAGTGCCAGATCCATACTATGGTGCCGGGGATGGTTTTCAAACAGTGCTGGATTTAATAGAGCAAGCGAGTAGCGCGTTATTGCAACAAATTATTAACGACCATCAGTTGGTACAGGATTAAATGAAAGCGTTGCAACAGCAGGTGTCGCTGCAGCCTTATAACACATTGGCCATTGCAGTGAATGCGCGATACTTTGTCGAGCTTGATAAAGCTGAAGCGCTGCCTGAGTATTTAGCCTTTGCTGAGCAACAGCAACTACCAGTACTGGTGTTGGGTGGTGGCAGCAATATCGTTTTACGGCAGGATTTTCCCGGCCTGGTGATTAAGATAAGTCTTCATGGTATTGCTGCCGAAGCATTGGATGATTCAATCATTGTGACCGCTGCTGCCGGTGAAAACTGGCACGATTTGGTGATGTGGTGTTTAGAGCGAGGTTATAACGGCCTGGAAAATCTTGCGTTAATTCCAGGTTCAGTCGGGGCCGCGCCGATTCAAAATATAGGCGCTTACGGCGTTGAGTTTACGCAGGTGTTTGCGCACTTACACGGCTGGGATATCCAGCAACAATGTTGGCGCACTTTATCTAAAGCCGAATGCCAGTTTGCCTACCGTGACAGCATTTTTAAACATGCATTAAAAAACCAGTTTATAGTGACTTCGGTTGCGTTGCGCTTACATACAGAGCCCAGGGTAACTACCAGTTATGCTGCGTTACGCCAGTACTTGCAGCAGCAGTCGTTAACAGCACCCACTGCTAGACAGATCGCTGCAGCGGTTATCGCTATTCGCCAAAGTAAATTACCCGACCCTGTGGTATTACCCAATGCGGGCAGTTTTTTTAAAAACCCCATTGTGAGTCAGCAGCAGGCTCAGCAATTAGTAGATCAGCTGCCAGCGTTGGTACATTATCCACAAGATGATGGCAGTGTTAAACTTGCGGCGGGGTGGTTGTTAGAGCATGCGGGGTGGAAAGGAAAACAGTGTGGCCTGGTGGCAATGCATCAACAACAGGCACTGGTATTAATTAATGTGGGTGATGGTAAAACGATGGCTAGTGGTGCGCAGGTATTGGCGTTTGCTAAGCAGGTTCAGGCCGATATTCAACAACGTTTTGGTGTGATACTGGAAATAGAGCCGGCGATAATTGGTGATCAGCCCTCCATGGCAATGGTGAGTAGCTAACGATGCAGCCCAGTTTGTTTGCGACTGATAATTCCCAGTTTGATCTGCCTGATGCCGAGCTGCACTACACGGATAATTTCATTGCCGAGCAAGCCCTGATCTATCAACAGTTGTTAGCCCAACTTGAATGGCGGCAAGATACTATCAAAATGTACGGTCGGCGAGTAAAAATCCCACGGCTCAATGCCTGGTATGGGGATGTTGATGCGCACTACGGGTATTCGGGCTTGGCGTTGCAGCCCCGGCCCTGGCAGCCGTTATTACTAGCACTCAAGCAACAGCTAGAAGATTTTACCGGCGAACAATTTAATAGTGTGCTGGCCAATTATTATCGCGACGGCAATGACAGTGTCGCTTGGCATAGCGATGATGAAAAAGAATTGGGTGTTAATCCTGTTATTGCCTCTTTGAGTTTTGGCGCCAGTCGCCAGTTTTCGCTGCGGCATAAATCATTAAAACAATTTGCGCCAATACATATTGATTTGGCCGGTGGTTCTTTATTGTTGATGGCGGGTACAACGCAACGTTATTGGCAGCATCAAGTGGCGAAAACGTCTGGCCAGGTCGGCGCTCGTATCAATCTAACATTTCGCCGCATTGTTTGAGTGCGGCTATGACTAAAAAAATTACAGACAAAACCGTGCCGGCAGAGACCGTCAACAATGATAAGGTTGACAAAAAACTTCTGTTTGATCACAAAACCTTTTTAGCTTCCGTCACCCAGAAACCCGGCATCTACCAGATGTATGACGCCGAAGGCAAAATTCTTTATACCGGCAAAGCTAAAAATCTTAAGAATCGTCTGGCAAGTTATTTTCGCAAACAGGGCTTGGCGATTAAAACGGCGGCGTTAGTAACAAAAATTGCCGCCATCGAAGTGACCGTAACCAACACTGAAGCTGAAGCTTTGCTGTTAGAACACAACCTGATTAAGCAGCAGCGCCCGCCCTATAATATTTTGCTCCGCGACGATAAATCCTACCCGCATATTTATTTATCTACTCAACATGAATTTCCACAGCTGTCTATTCATCGCGGTGCTAAAAAATCGAAAGGTCGTTATTTTGGACCTTATCCAAGCGCCGGTGCAGTTAAGGAAAGTTTGAATTTTTTACAAAAAGTTTTCAAGGTTCGCCAGTGCGACGACAGTTTTTATAGCAATCGCTCACGCCCATGTTTGCAGCATCAAATTAATCGTTGTACCGCGCCCTGCGTCAATAAAATATCTGTAGAAGAATACCAGCAGTCGGTACGACATACAGTCATGTTTTTAGAAGGCAAAAATCAAACATTGATTAAAGAACTCGCTGATCAAATGGAACGCGCATCGGCAGAGCTGGCCTTTGAAGAAGCGGCAGAGTGCCGTGATAAAATCCAATACCTTCAGCAAGTACAAGCCAGTCAATATATCGAAGGTGAGCAGGGCGATATCGATATTGCCGCCTGTGAATTTACTGCTGGCGCCGTTTGTATTCAATTGTTGTTTGTTCGTGGTGGTCGGGTGCTGGGGAGTAAAAGCTATTTTCCGAAAGTGTATTTGGATGAAGACGAGGCGCAAATACTGGAAGCATTTTTAGCCCAGTATTATTTATCCGGCAATGCCCGCGCGACCGCTGAAAATAGTTTGCCGAGGGAAGTGGTACTGAGTCACGCTATCGATAGCGCACCCTTGGTGGAGGCATTAACCGGGTGGCTGGTCGTAAAGTCAGTGTCAGTAGCAGTGTGCGTAGTAATCGTGCCAAGTGGTTAAAGCTGGCAGCCGAAACGGCCAAACAGAATCTCACCAGCCATCTGGCCAATAAGCAAACGATCTATCAACGTTTTGAAGCGTTGCAAGATGTTCTGCTGCTGGCTGAAATTCCGCAACGATTAGAATGTTTTGATATCAGCCACAGTAGTGGTGAGGCAACGGTGGCTTCCTGTGTGGTATTTGATACCAATGGCCCGCTTAAATCCGATTATCGTCGATTTAATATCGAAGATATTACCGCTGGCGATGATTATGCGGCTATGCATCAGGCATTAAGTCGCCGTTATACCAGGATCAAATCCGGTGATGGCCAGTTACCCGATATTTTATTTATCGACGGCGGTAAAGGTCAGGTTAAACAGGCCGTTGAAGTGTTGGAAGAATTACAGATTACCGAGTTGCTGGTAGTGGGGTCGCCAAAGGGACCACCCGCAAAGCGGGGTTTGAGGTGCTGTACCGAGCCGATACCGGTAAAGAATTTGTAATGCCCTCTGATTCATCGGCCTTACATCTGATTCAGCATATTCGTGACGAATCCCATCGGTTTGCCATCACCGGTCATAAGCAGCGGCGGGATAAAAAGCGCCGTGAGTCACCGCTTGAGGGTATACCCGGCGTTGGACCTAAGCGTCGACGTGAATTGTTACGTCATTTTGGCGGATGGCAGGGTGTCAGTGCCGCAAGTGTTGAAGATTTAACCAAATTACCCGGAATTAGTGAAAAATTAGCATTGGATATAGTGGCGGCGCTCCAGAATGGTTAGAATCCCTGCTGTAAAAATAACCGCAGATGATTAATGAATATCCCAAATCTCCTTACGCTATTACGTATCGTGCTGATTCCTGTGCTGGTATTGGTGTTTTATTTAGAATATCAGTGGAGTTTTATCGCTTGTTCTGTGATTTTTGCACTGGCCGGTATTACCGATTGGCTGGATGGTTACCTCGCCAGAAAGCTGGATCAGAGCACGCCCTTTGGTGCTTTTCTGGACCCGGTGGCTGATAAATTAATGGTGGCCATTGCCCTGGTGCTGTTGGTTGAACGCTATCAAGTGTGGTGGTTTACCTTGCCGGCCATGGTCATTATCGGTCGTGAAATTGTTATTTCCGCCCTGCGGGAATGGATGGCCGAGCTGGGTAAGCGCACCAATGTCTCTGTGTCCTACATTGGTAAAGTAAAAACAGTATTTCAAATGCTCTCGATTACGGTTTTGCTAGCAGCAGTGCCGCCTGATACCACCGGTTTTTTATTGGAATTAGGTGTGGTGCTGATGTACCTTGCGGCGCTGCTCACACTGTGGTCTATGTTCGTGTATTTACGTGCAGCCTGGCCTGAGTTTGGGCTCGGTAAGTCGTAAGTTTATTTATTGAATAGTTGAGTCATATTGCCCGTTATTCTCCTGCGCGCCCTATGTTAAATTTTTCGATCGGCTGAACAACCGATCCATTTCTTTTTTAGAGCTAGCCTATGAATATCAAACAAGAATTGCAGAAAAGTAATAATAAACTCGACAAGTTTCGGGTGAAGCTGGCAGCGGCTGAACAGCGTCAGGATCAACTTAATATCACCAAGTTCACCGATGATATAACTGCCGTTAGCAAGCATATTGCCAGTTTAAAGGGGCGACTGGAGAAGGAAGTCGGGAGTAAAAGTGCTGCGGTAAAAAATCTGGCATTTAACCGTGTGCTGACCAAGGCAGAACAGGCGGACATGGGGAAATTAAAAAAATCAGTGCGTGGCCTAGTCGTTGTGCACCCAATGACGGCATTGGGGCGTGAGATGGGTGTCAGTGCGGTAACTGGTTTTGCCCCCAAGAAATTCTAGGGAGCAAAGACCTGAATGTCTAAGCACCATAAAAGACATCGACTAATTCGCCGGTATTGACATCCGTTATATTTTTATAAGATTTCAGTATTTCTTCAATAGCTTTTCGATCTGTCTCGGTCGCTGAACCATAGCGATAGGCAGAGGTAACAAAACCTTCAAATTCATTATCATCGCCATCAACACTCACTACTAGATTTAACTCTTCCACTTTATCCGCAAAGCTATCAAAAAACTGATCATAGTCAGCTTCAGTGTCTAAAATTATTTTGCATGAAAATTCAAAGCCCATAATCGCATATTCTTCCAGATAAAGTTTTTTACGAAGGCGCTTATTTCTAATAATTTCATTGCTCATGATGTTGATACCTGGTGCTTGTTTGTGTTTGAAGGCTTGCTTACGACCAAGGCTGCTATAATCGACATTACAGTCATAAACCGGTTGGCATATTATCAGTATTCGTAGAAAAAGGGTGCAATACTCTTACTGATGAAGGAAAAATGTTTTGGGCATGATTGTTTACTTGTCCATATGCAAAAAGGGCATTCGCTGTGGTTTAGAAAAATTGACCCTTAATGAAGTTGAAATGAAGTTGAGTGTTTCATAAGTGTCTTGAAGGTAGGCTGCCTTCAGCTACCAATCGATTTCTGCCTTAATGTAATAGGCTCGGGTTACGCCGGTGTTAAGGCGCGTAGTGTCTATCACTTGTGTATCTGCGTCATCCAGTAGGTTTTGGCCTGCCAAAATAATGTTTAGATTTTTATTGAAGCGATATTGAATATTAGCATCTACTTTCATATTACTGGAAAAGGCGTCATTGCTGCTTTCTGGTAGTACATCGGTATTATAAAATGCAGAAAAATTAACCTGTAATTGTTCGTTAACACTCCAGTGTAATTGAGCGCCTGAAAGCTGTTTTACATTATCAATACCTGATTGATTAAATGAGTTGGGGGTTGAATTCCTATCATCATTATCATGAAAAGAATACTGCAAGGCTGCGCTCAGGCCTGGCGTTATATATTTCGTTAAATTTAGTTCAAAGCCATAAAGGTCGGATTTTTGACCTTTACTATTTTCGTCCTGGTGAAGGTGGTCATATTGGTTATAGAAAGCCGTGGCTTCAAAAAGCATAGTATCTTTTGAATATCGATAACCCAGCTCAAAGGCTTCTACTGTTTCAGCCACAGCGTTACTATTACCAAAGGGAATAAATGTTGAGCCAAACTGCTGTCCAAATTCAGCGTCAGCTCTGCCAGGTATATTGACTGAGCGTGATAATGCAGCCCAGACCCGGTTATTGTTGTCTATTTGATAAAGGGCTCTCAACGTGGGTTGGTGTTCCCAGTGAGTATATTCATTATTATCTAAGCGTAAGCCCGCTGTGATATTGGCCTTACCGTCCAGAAAGTGATAGGAATCCTGAATAAAAATACCATGATATTGCAGCGTTTTATTAGCGGGAATAAAAACCACTGTACTCAATTTTTCCGTTTCATCTTTTGAGTGGATATAAGAATATCCAGTTAATAAATTATGCTGGCCTATTTCTCTTTCGTACTGAGCAGATAACTCTCGAGATGTTCTTTTTTCTCCAAGGCTGCCATCTTTCCTATTGGTGCTTTGTGTGGTTGCGCTTATAAAGAGGTTGTCATTATTATCAAGAGGCAGATTCCACTGTGCTTGTAGGTAATGTCCATCTGATGAAATAGTATCTGCGACAGGCGTATTCATTGCGAAGCCTGTTATTCGCGTTTGATCATACTCGGCGTCAAAAATCTCACCAGTAAGTGTTAGCGTCTGATCGTTTATCTTTGAATCCAGACGGAAGCCAACAAGATCGTGGTCCCATTTATCCTCTCCAGAGTCACCAGCGCGTAAACCTAGATTTGTTACTTGATTGATATCGGTAAGTTCACCACCCGCGTGTCTGGTTTTCTGTAAATAGACGCGGCCTTCAATATTATCGAAGCTGAAGCCTTGCCTAATCAAACCTGATTTTTCGACTTCATTGTCCCCGGCGATGGCCGAGACATGAGTGCCTAATGTTTTGCTGCTGTGTTTAGTAATGATGTTGATGACACCATTGTTGGCATTGCTGCCCCAAGAGGCTCCGCCGGGACCTCGTATAACCTCAATTTTCTCAATGTCCTTCAATGGTGGCACATGATGCTCCCAGTAGGTACCTGAGAACAGTGGCGTAAAGATATTACGACCATCAATCATTACCTGAAGTTTGCCATTGAATCGATTACCAAATCCTCTGATCGAAACCCACCATTTATTGCTATCGGCACGTCCGACATGGAGGCCGGGGACTAGTCGAAGAATGTCGGGCAATTGGGTGAAACCACTATTTTGAATTTGATCCTGGTTGATGACGGTTACTGCGGCGCTAGTATTAAGAAAAGGTTGGCTGGTACGAGAGGCGATGGTCACTTCGACCTGCAATAGTTCTTGCAAGCTTAGATCAAAAAGGTCTTCTTCTGCTTGTCCAGTGGCAACATGAGAAGCCAATCCGATTAAAATACATGCTTTAACTCTGATTCTTTGGTGCATTCGTGTAGGTCCAAAAAATTGAAAAAAACCAATGTAACCGCAATCTCCTAATAGAGTAGCCTATTTTTTACTTCTACAGTGTAGTTTGTAGTTTCCTTGCCCATGTTTTGGTGTTTTATCCTTGTTTATTATCCAAAGTACAGCGTTATATTGGTGGCTGCGCAGATAGATGCTTCGGGCTAATCAGTTTGGTTAAAGTTAAAGAGTCGCTAGTGTGAATTTTACCAATATAGGTGTTCATACTAATGCTTTAACTTTGGTCTAGTAATTATAGTTGTCGTGGAGTTAATTATAATAACGAGGAATATCGTGATGTTTATTTTAGAGTGGGGCCATCAGTTTGTTCGTTGTATTTGCTCCGGCAGTGTTTCCGGTAGCGAATTGCTGCGCGCTAATCAATTGATACATGCTGATGCTCGCTTCGATGAGTTAAAGTTTATGACTTTTAATATGGAGGACGTAGAAAAGATTGACGTGTCTATACCTGATATTGAACGTGTTGCTGCTTTTGGTGTTGGTGCGGCCCGAAGTAATCCAAATCTACGTTGTGCCATGGTATCAACAAGTGAGGATTTATACGGCTTGTCTTCAATGTATCAGATGACTATGGAGGAAGCCGGTGGTGCTACGTGGTCCATGGGTATGTTTGCTACAACTGATGCGGCCGAAATTTGGCTTAGTCAGGAGTGCGTTTAGTTATAATAAATTGCGGCTGTGTAGAAATTAATTAGCAAACCTGCATATAGTTATTTTGTGATAATACTCGTGTCGATAGTTAGTATTTCTCATCACTAAAAAGTTTAATGATGAGAAAGTTTATCAGCCTAAGGTCGTCCGGTTGTGAAATTGGTGATAGTTTCCCTACGTAATTCTTTTGCTTCAACATCCGCTGTACAAAACGCCATATCGATCCAGCCAGATTGGCTATAGAGTTTGGTGGCGTCGGCAAAGTGATCAGAGGCGGGGTCAGTAGATTGTGAGTAGGTTAAAATAGCGCTGGCATCGGGACAATCGGTTTCATCCCAGGTGACCGTCTGCATATAGCTATTGCCGTGGCGAATATTAGAATAACCTTCACCGTCTACCAGGCTTGAAGTGATAACACTGAATAGCATGCCGCCAGAGCCGCCATGAATAGGAATCCGCTCCCCGTTTTTTTCATCGAACTGAACGTCACCCCAGGGTTGGTCAAGTGCAATTCCGGCGTTAGTCAGCACGGCAACGCCATCGGCTAGCGCCTGACGTAAATCTTCGGCCACCGTTGAGTCCGCGGTATTTAACGAGTTGGGCGTATTAACAGGGTCAGCCGGGTTGAACGGTATTTGCCATAAGTCATCCAGTTCACGGGCAATGCGCCAAAACTCGGTAAAGATATGGCCGCCGGTACTTTCAATCGTATGACGACCATCCCAACTCGCCAACAAGCTACATGCTTCTGCTACGGAGCTGGGATTAGCGCTGTAAGTTGACCAATCACTAACGGCACTACAGAGTGTTATCAGGTCTTCTAGCACCAGTTCGGCAGCATAGTTTCGTGCACTATAAGAGATTTGTTTTACTTGCTCGGCAGTGAACGTAGGGCTAGTGCCAAGTCCATCGGTAGCAGCGAGCCGCTGTTCGGCTTGGGTAAAGGTCAGCCGTGTCCGCAGCGATTGCTCAATTTCTTCCTTGCCGATAATCGGTGAAAAACCGGTGGTTAAGTTTCTGGGGTTGGGTAGCCAATAGCTGTCGTTAGCGTTGGCGCCGTACTCCCGGGTTTGCAATTTGGGGGAGGCTATCAAAGCCAAACACACCCTCTGGTGCACCCGCATCATTGCCCCATTCACAGTCAGAGGTTGAACCGTCCAGCGTAGTGAAGCCGCCCTGAGTTAACAGTTGAGCAATGGTGCCGGTGACACAGCTATTCAGTTTTTGTTGGGTAACATGCGGTACAGCAGAAATGTCGGCGTAAAGTGCATCGCCATAACGGTCTGCGGCAATCGTGTTGACCCAAGGGATACCTATTGCTTTAAGTTCATTGGTAAATTCTTCCAGGTTGGTCGCTTGGCCCATGCCAATCCATTGGTCAAAACCCCGAAAATTTTCCAGATTAGCATCGCGGTATGCCATTACGGTACCAGCAAAATTTGGCCAGCCCGCCAGTACGCTGCTGACACCGCCGAGGTCTAATACCGGACCAAAACGGCTAAGGTAAAAGGTGTGCTCTGAACTTACCACGTCACCCGTGCTGCTAAGGCTGTCAGCGGAAACCGTTACTGCTTCCAGATCCAGCCATTCACCATCATAGTCATATTGCAGTGGGTTGCCCGGGTTCAGGGTAAGCTCATAAAAAGTAAACCGTTGCCCGGTTGAAACGGTATGACTCCAGGCCAAGTCACGATTAAAACCGATTAAAATAGCTGGTACACCAAACAGGGATCCACCAGAGACATCATATTCGCCGGGTATGGTCATATGGCTCATATAAAAACGGTTGGAACCTTGCCACGGGAAGTGAGGGTTGCCGAATAAAATGCCAGCGCCGGTAGCGCTGGCATCCGCACCGATGGCATAGGCATTACTGCCAAGTTGTTCGGGAGAGGGCATCCCTAGCTTGGTGGCTAGCGTTTTGGGGTCGATTTGGGCGAGTAGGGTAGTTGCTTTGGCTGCATCAGTTGTAACCACTGACGCAGGTGGTGTCGCGGCAACGATGTAATCGGCCAAGGGGTCGGTACTGGCTCTCAGCATCAGTTTATGCAGGAACTTCACAACATCCGCTTGGTTAATGGTTCTGGCGTAACTTGCCCCACGGCAGCCTTCCTCACCTTCGGCAAGGTTGTCGACGCCGGTTTCCTTAAAGTAACGGTTTACACCGGCAACGTAACCATTAAGTAATTGGTTGAGCTGATCTGAAAAGCTGGCAATGAGAACAGCATTAATCCGCTCATCATTATTGATAAACTTCCACACATAGTCTTTATCAAGGTCACCGTCCTCAAGGTAGCGCGCTGAATTACCGTTGGCACGGACGATCTCTTGCATCAATACACAGTAATTTTCCTGCGAGAAGGCATAGCCATAGCCATAACCTAATCCACCCCAGTCTTTTGCGGTGATATGGGGGATACCATATTCCGTCCAGACAATTTCAGCTTCATAGCGATCATTTTTACTGTTACTGTTGTTGTGACAGGCGGGTAGCAAGAATAGACAAATGATGAGCAGCGTAATTGTTTTCATTATTAGAGGCCTGTGCAGGGAAGTTTGGTTTAGCAGTCTATCAAAATGCTGTGTCTCGTGTCTCGTGCATCAATATGAAGAGAACGTAATGGTAGATTATGGTCAAAGTTAATCGACAGAATATAACACTCAAGGTCAATAATGATAATACGACAATACAAGGCTGCAGACCTGCAGCCAGTACTGGATTCCTGGGAAGTATCAACCCGCATGGCTCATCAATTTATGACTGATGATTTCATCGCGCAGGAGCGCAAAAATGTCGCTGACATTTACCTTCCCAATACAGACACCTGGGTGGCTGTTATCGATGACGAGGTTAAAGGCTTTATCGCACTGATGGGAAATGAAGTGGGTGCGATCTTTCTACAGCCTGAATGTCATGGTAAAGGCATAGGTAAAGCGCTAATGGATAAAGCGCAATCGCTGCACGGTGATCTTGAAGTGGAAGTGTTTAAAGAAAATGTGATTGGTCGAAAATTTTATGCGCGGTATGGTTTTAAATTTATGGAAGAGAAACTCCATCAGCCGACAGGGCAGCAAGTCTTGCGGCTTAGGTATAGTCTTGCGGCTTAGGTATAGTCTTGGGGTTTAGTCTAAGCTAGAGTTGTGACGATATTGCCTGTTTTTTCTTGCTGGATAGGCGGTACTGGATAATCAAAAGAATCGGGCGTAGCTAGTTTGGAACTCAACTTCTACATATAGGTAAAAAGCAAGTTTTAATCAGTAAGCATCATTATTCTTGATTCGTTCTCTTTATAGGCTTTTTTGCCACTCAATTAGTAAAGTTTGAACAACAGATTATTCTGATTTAATCAATTCTGAATAAATTTCTCTAACGTTCAACAAATGGTGCTCAGGTAATATCCTAACCTGTACTCATATTTTGTGAATGCCTCTGCATTATCAAAAGTATTAAACCATCTGCAGCCTGCTTTGCAAGCAAGCTTACAAAGATTGTGTTTAGCTACCCTGCCAAGCTTGGTTTTTCAACCGCCAGGATAATCGCTATTCCTTGAAAATTCTTCTTTCCAAGCTTTCAGTATCGTATACCCACAGTGGATTTAAATGATTAAAACAGGGAATTCCATTTTTATATAATTTTCATTTAATTCATTTTTGGAATTAGATAATTTTTATTTATTCCGTTTATATATCCGGTTTTGTTAGTCGCCATGCTTCTGTTATTCGTATTTGCAGTGAATTCCAATGATCAGTGCTACGTATGCAGATTTATTTTAATAAATATGAAATATTTTAAAAAACAGTATTGACTGATTCTTTTTATTAGTGGATAGTCTGCCTATAAAAATAAATAACACAATAAATACAGCTGCGAAGATTACTGCCTCATGCTGAAAAAGCCTCTAGCCCTTGCTGGCTAAAGGCTTCCATATATTGCCATTACAGCAATTGTGTCCTCGCGTGTCATTGACACACAAATAGTCACCGGTGGTGGCTAGACATAAACCACTGCAATCAAAAACTATAAAAACGAGGCTCTTATGAAAAATAATAGAAGGCGTCGACCCATTGGGTCAATTTTAACCATGTTGTTCTTTGTCATCTCTATCCAGGGTTGTGTTGTCGGTAAGATCACAGATTCTGCCGGCAATGTAATCCAGGATGTGGATGTAGTTGCTATATCTGAATGCTCTGGTGCAGGTTGTGCGGCAAATCAGGCCCAAGTGGTAGTAGGTAGTGACGTATATACAGGCTATAAGGCTACCACCAATAGTAATGGGCATTACGTATATGACCCGTATGCAGAGGTGGCTGCGCCTGAAGATGCGATGGCGCTGTATGTGCCGCAAGAAAACCCTGATAAAACGATAAAATTCGCTATTTCAAAAAGTGGTTATCAGGACATCTTGCTTCATCATGCGCCCCAATATGAAAGCTATACCAATAACGAAAATGGTAAAAAATACATTATTGCCACAGTGCCTGAAATGCATCTTTGTCGTGATGATGAAATAGACTCAGATGGTGACACGATATGTGACGAGTCAGAAAAACTGTACGGGACTAGCCACGGTAATGCGGATACTGATAAAGATGGTGTTAATGATAATGTGGAGCTATTTGTAACCGGTACCCCACCAGGCGATTTGCAGCAGTGTGTGTTTGCCTACTGTCAGACTGATGTTCTCGGTTGTCTTGGCGATCCCGAATGTAGTGGATGGTTATCCTGTATGGAGAACTGTGGAGAGGACAGCATGCTTTGTCCAACAGAGTGCGGTGCTTTTTATCAGTCTCCGGTCATTGATTCGCTGTCCTCTTGTGCTCTTGGCAACGGTTGTGCCTTTGTAGAGTTCCCTGATCTACCACTGTGTCAGCTGCCTGAAGCAGAGCACGCTACAGTCGGTAATATTGATGGGATTTGGTGGGTATCGGCAATCAAAGGCTATGACTATGTACTCTATGATGATTGTCAGCAATTCAATTTCACCGCATTGAATGCAACTGAAATCGATGTTGAAGGTTCTCATCCTATTACGTTTGAAGGCGAAACAAGAATTGCAATCAATGACGGTCTATTTACACGCTCTCCTGAAGGGTATCTGGAGCTTGTTTATGAAAATTGGGCTGGCTATAGAGAGCGGTATAACCCTTATTATGTCACTCCGAATGTAATGGTTATGCATGTTTGTTCTGTTGGTACGGACGACATATGCCATGATTATGGCACGCTAATTCTTACTCGCCAGTCTCTATCGTCCATGGATAGTGCAGAACTCGCAGCATTGGAAAGCGCCCTTGCTAATATTTTCCAAACCAATCTGTTGGATGATTACACCATGATAGGAACAGAAAGCTGCCCTAACGATGCGACCTTGCCTTAGTTTAGCTGTTCGCTAGTTATTGAAAAAAGCTCGTTTAAATGACGAGCTTTTTTTATGCAGGCAAAACCACAGAAAACCGGGGACAGACCACAGTTTTCAGTGACTATATTGCTGAAAAGTATGCCTGTGAAAGTGTGTGTCCCCGGTTAATTTTAATCAAACCGGTTAATTGATAGCAGGAATCAGAGCTACGCTGTTTGTTAACTATCGTTTTATCTAGTAATTTTTCAAAAATAACTGACGGATTTTCATAATCAGCAAGCTCCAACACGTTATAGCACCTATGCTAGGTTCCAGAACTCTTTCTTGTTAAATACTATTTTTAGAGACCATCAATAATGAACAATAGCCAGCGTTTGCATGGATTGGATTTTTTGCGCGCGCTAATGATGAGTCTGGGCGTGCTGCTGCACACTGCCCAGCTCTATACCACAATGCCGTTTGTTGATTATTATTGGGACCTATCACGCTCAATTAGTATGGATGCGCTACTGATCTTTATTAACACTTTTAGAATGCCCACTTTCTTTTTACTGTCAGGGTTCTTTACTGCATTGCTGGTATCACGTAGCGGTTTGTCCGGCATGTTGCTGAATCGACGTAAGCGATTGTTATTGCCATTTGTTATTTTTCTACCGTTACTGGCTATCTCAATGTCCACGTTGCGAATTATGGCGGTACATATAATGGTGAAGGGCGAGTGGGGTTTCGATCCTGCACTGGTCGAACCACAAAGTGCGCTTTGGAATAACACACATAACCTATGGTTTTTGTATTATTTGATGATGTATGTCGTCACTGCGGCGCTATTGTTGTATTTAAGTCCCTATATAAGAGTATTTACTGCAGCTTTGAAAGCAGGTTGGTTGGGGCGACTGCCGGTGTATTCGCCCCTGACCATTTGTGTTGTAGCCTTATGGTTGGCTGTGATCGGTAGCAGTAGTTATTCTGGTCGTATCAGTGGTGCATTGGGTTTTATACCTCTTGCGACTGTCTATGCCTACTTTGGTTTATGTTTTTTAATGGGCTGGTTTTTGTTTCAGCGACAAGGCGATATCGCTGTGCTGGTAAAACGCTCATGGTGGTTGTTAGCCATGGCCATAATGTGTTTGTTAATAGGCTTATTGGCCTTCCTAAAGCAAGGTGAAATGGGTGATGCAAACTATTCAAGTTGGCACCTAGTGTTGTCATTAGGTAATGGCTTCTCGATGGTGTTTTTTATGTTTGGCTTAGTAGGGCTTTTCTGTCGATATTTTACTCGCCACCATCCATGGGTGCGTTACTTTTCTGATAGTGCTTATTGGATATTTATTTTTCATTCTGTGCCGATGATTGCGATAGCGCTATTAATGCATGATTGGGTAGTGGCAGCTGAAATTAAATTTTTAGTGGTTGTTAGTGGCACTTTTGGGGCTTGTCTTTTGAGCTACCACTATGCTGTTCGGAGTACGGCAATAGGTGCCTTGTTGAACGGGCGGCGGTATTCTCGGGAATGCTATTGATATGGAAAACCAAGGACAGACCACAGTTGGCAGTTACTGTATTGCTTAATGGTGTGCCTGCAGCATATACAGTGTAATCTGTCTCCGGTTAAGTGGATTTTTCTTTAGTTTATTTGCGCCATTATCATTTCGGGAGCCAGAGCAGCAACCGCATCAGTACTAGGCTCGACTTTTTGTAATGATAGGCGATGTTTCTTATCAATATCACCACTGACATAGGTCACTGCACCGGCAGCAACCACCACCTTTAGCTTGGTACGCTTGGAATCAGTCGCAGAAATAACATGCTCTCCCTCTTCAAGTTTGAGTCCGATCACCGCGCGCTTACTCAGCTTTCCTACACGCTTACCGTCAACCATGACCCGGTAACTTATCGCTGAACGATCCGTATCACGATAAATAACCAGGTTGGGTTGCATTGTTTGATCAAGTGTTTGACCAGTCTCACTGGCAGTCACCGCAGTACTCAAGACGCTGGTCATAAACAGTGTGCAAGCAATCATTATGTTTTTCATATCAAAGTCCTTCTTCATTGAATGTGGCGTTATTCTATGGCTCAATAGCTCTGTCGTAAATTGCACATAACTCAACAACTATTGTCTGTTTATAAACATTGATCTTATTAACTAAATGGTTCGATAATTTCACCTTAACAAGGAGACCGTCGGTGAGAGACTGGGAAAACCTTCGCTATTTTCTGGCCGTAGCACGTCAAGGCACCGTATCCGGGCTGCGCGTGAACTTAACGTTAGTCACTCCACGGTACTCAGGCGTATTGAACAATTTGAAACCATACTTGGCAGCAAGCTGTTTAAAAAGCTCCAGCGTGGTTACGAGCTAACAGCGGCAGGTGAGCAGCTCTACGAAAACGGACAATCGATAGAAATAAATATTGACCAGCTATTATCACAGGCCGAAGGCCATCATGATGTCACACAGGGTAAGCTACGTATCTCACAACCAGAGATAGGCATATTGAATATCTATCCTTTGTATGCCGAGTTTAAACGCCAGCATCCCGATATAACGTTGGAAATCCAAAGTACCATGGCGGCGCATAACTTGGCTCAGCAAGAAGTGGATATTGTTTTGCGGTTTTCCGAACAACCACCAGAGCTGCTGGTTGGCCGCTTAATCGGCACAGTTAAAGCAAAAGCCTATGCCAGTAAACACTACCTAAAGCAGTTGCCCAAAAATCACACCAGCAAAGACTATGACTGGATACAATGGCAGAGACCCAAAAGCGTTCCTGCGTCTAATTGGGTTAAAGACAACATACTTAATCCACGAATTGTATTCCGTACTCCGCACATGCCAGATGTCGTTAGCGCCATCCTCAGTGGTATAGGTGTTGGTTTTATGTCCAGTCATGAAGCCGCACAACATAAAAGTCTGGTCGAGCTGTTCGATGGAGAAATTATCGCTACATATCCACTCTGGATGCTCACCCATCGCGACCTACGCAATAGCGAGCGGGTTACCACTTTTATGCGTTTTATGGCAGAAAACCTACATCTCGATTAACCGATTGTATATAAACACTATTAGCAAGGTATATAACTATGGATTTTAAACATCTAAAACTTTACCACTATCCGGCCACTCGAAGCGCTCGGGTAAAATGGGCGCTTCATGAAACGATTGGTGATAACTTTGAGGTTGAAGTGGTTTCTCTCTACGATGGCGAGCAATATCACCAAGACTATATGCAAATAAACCCGAACCACTCAGTACCGACACTTGAAATCATCTTTGCTAACGGCGAGGTGAAGCAGATGCTGGAAAGCGGTGCCATCGTCAGTTTTCTTGCTGATGCTTTTCCGCAAAAAAATCTGGCACCCGCAGCCAACAGTTTTTCTATAGAGCGTGCCGACTATCAGCAAATGCTATTCTTTGCTGCCAGCGCTATCGATATGATGCTCTGGCAAATTCGTATTCATGAGCATGTGTTACCACCCAGTGAAATAGATCAACCCAGTTCAGCGCGTTATCGCCATAAATTTACTACTGAAGTCGAGCCCCAGCTTATTAAACGCCTGAACAAGCATGCTTATATTTGTGGCGAACATTTTACCGCAGCAGATATTATTATGGGTCACAATGTGATGTGGGCGAAAATGTACGGTATGTGTAATGATAAGGCGTTTAGTGCTTATTTATCATTAATATCCAAGCGGCCTGCTTTTTTGCAAGCCTTTGCGGATGCGGGTAAGTTTAATCCTGAGCCACCAGCAGGTTCAAGAATGGCTGGGGTTTTTACTGGGTGATAGAAGAGAAGAGGGCTGTGTCTTGCCCTTTGCCCTTGCGGACCGGCTTTAAAAATGGTGGATATAGCATGAAAAATTTTGGCTATTATTTTAGAGTTAGTCTCATTGTTAAAGCAAAAGGCAAGACATCTTCTTTTTGGGAAATAATCGGTACAAAGAAGAAATTTAAAAGTGTACTGGGTCGGAAGGCGACGAGCCGTAATAAGGGGTCGTAACGAATATTATTTGATCAGTTATTTGCCTTCGTGTAATGTGCTTTTTTGTGAAAAGGATTTCGCAATGCCTAGAAAAATTCGGATGTACCTACCGGGCGTACCAGCCCATATCGTTCAACGTGGTAATAATCGTAATGCCTGTTTTTTTTCAGATGACGATTACTTTTACTACAAGCATATTTTAGGGGAAGGGTTGCGTCGATATGGTGGGCAGTTACATGCCTACTGCTTGATGACAAATCATGTCCATTTAATAATTACGCCCACTGAAAAAGATAGTATTTCTCGCATTATTCAGCACACTGGCCGCCAATACGTCCAATACATAAATAAAACATACCAGCGTAGTGGCACTTTGTGGGAAGGGCGTCATAAGGGCAGTTTGGTGGATGCTGAACAGTATTTGTTAGCGTGTTACAGATATGTTGAATTGAATCCTGTTGTAGCTGGAATGGTGAATACACCGGACGAGTACCCGTGGTCTAGTTATCGCTGTAATGCCTGGGGTGAGGTTGATGACTTGGTTATACCGCACAGTATTTATCAGTCCGTTGGTCTCACGGAATTTGAGCGATTACAAAGCTATAGAGAGTTATTCTCTATACCAACTACTGAATATGATGTTCACTTTATTCACCAGTCAGTAAAGCAAAACTTGCCTACAGGGAATAACCGGTTTAAAGAAGAAATTGAAGCTGCATTAGGCCGAAAGGTTGGGCGGGGGCTGCGGGGTAGGCCAGTTAAAGCTGATTAAAAAATATTCGTTACGACCCCTTTAATTTTACCCGATTAAGTGTTTTCTGCACTTTGTAAAGCATGGCCCCCATCAATGAACTAGCTTTTTATTAGGATTATTTTTTCTTTAACTAGAGGCGTGCCCGCTTAACCCCCAGCAACGCAAGTACAGAGGACCCAAACAGCCAAGCTGTAGCCGGCAACGGGACAGAAGTTACACTCATGAACATTTTGTAGCTATTTCCACCCGCAGCCCAATAATGAATGTCTCCATTACCAGTACTATCAACCGTATTCAGCACGACATCAATTGGCAGCTCCCCCAAAGGGGCTCCGCAGTCTATACCTATACCTGGAAGTATAGCGAGCTCACATGATGAGTAGTTTATTGTTCCGGTCAATTCATTAATTACCCACTCAGCACTTGCTGTTGTAGTTAGGCTATCCCAGCTCCCTGAAAACTCTATAGCCCCTGTCAATGAGTCATAGGTGCCGGCACCGGTGCCGAACAAGTCTTCCACTGCAGCCATAGTTGTGGTTGCCCCTATTTCAACGTTTACAGGGATAATTTCCGCCCGCAAGACAGGGCTAGATAGCAGCAGCGGCGCTACTGCTCCAAGTGTACAGATAATATTTTTCATAATAACAAATCTCCCTTGTATTTTATTATCGTCTTAGCTCTCGATATTCAGGTTGAAAGCGGCCTTTATGATAGCCGTGTTCAAATATTTATCAAATTTATAATACCTAAAAAGCATATTGATATTCAGGTCATAAAATAAATAAAAACTCATTCGCACTTAACGAGGCTGTAGATTAATCCCAATAGAGCAGCAGAAGAGGATATTAACTAACAATCTGAATATTTCCCTACCGCTTATTTTTAAGGACTAAAAACAAACCTTCCTTTATTTTGATAGACTAATCATGCCCGATTCAGTCTTATATGGCCAGTATTTAGACCCTGTTGCCGTAACGCTGGATCTTCTCAATATTGTGTACCATACAATACATCAGCCACTGTGCATTAACCTTGGCTTTACCTCGTAAACTAAATCGACTCAGCCGTTTTGTCGTATTGATATTGCCAAATACCGGCTCAATAGTACCCAGTCGCTTGCAGTAAATATGTCGACCTTCATCACTATCGATTTTCGCTTTCATTCTATCGATACTGCTGACGCTTTTATTTTTCTGCCGCCCCAGCTTAATCGATACTTGCCGCCCACAGACTGTTGCCGGTCGCCTCATGCATTGCTTTTGCAGCGGGCAACCACTGCACTTATTTAGATAGCCGGTAAAGGATGCGTACTCATTGCCTTCTATAATTCGCTTACCACTAGGCCACATAGCATTACCCGCTGGGCAGCGACAGCGCTGTGTTACCGGATCATAGTCAAAGTCTTCAGCCTTAAACCATTTGGCTTTCCTGTTTTTCGGCTGGTAGCGGTCTCTATCAATAAAACGGGGGTCTCGCTTTCTGAAATTACCATCGGCTAAATACGCATCAACGTTTTGATCAAAACAATATTCAACACTGTCTTTGCAATGGAAGCCGGAATCGGCAGTCACCTTAGTGCTATGGGTATAGCTTTCACCCAAATTACTTGCAACGATTTCTATCATTGGTTGAAGTAAATTATTCTCTGGACCCTGACCAAAGGCCGCTGCGCCAACAATTACCTGATGCTTATCATCGGCAGCAGCAACACCATTATACCCCTGCAAAACCCCATGAGAAGTCAGCATTTTGGCACTTTCATTATCGGTAATATTACTCTTAACAATTTTCCCGTTGATACCACGGCGATCATCCGTGGTCTCTAAATGCTTTTTTATCTTACGCGACGCCTTTCGTAGTGCTTCAATATTTTTTTCTTCTGCAGCGCGGCGTGTATGGTCATTGCTCTGGCTAACGGCATCCTCTTCTCGATGCTTAGCGAGCATTCGCCTAACGGCTCTATCAATCTTCTTATGTTTTTTATTTAACTCCGCATGCGTGCCCGAATGTTCTTAGGAAGCGTTTGAGGGCATTTTACACCCGTCGATGGCGAACAAATTGCCGCCAATTAATCCCTGATCATCACAGACCATCAATACTTCAGTGAAAAGTGGTTGAATCACATCACTCATCTGCGCAATAAATTTTGCAATGGTAGTGAAATGAGGATGTGTGTCAGCTGACAACGCCATGAACACAACGTTTTCATTGCACAGCGCTTCAATATCGCGACTGGAGGTAAGCCCCCGTGCGTAAGCAGATAGAATAACCTTCAGCAGCAATGCTGGGTCATAGGCTGGCCGGCCAACCTCATCGTTTTTATAGCGCTCATCAAACACCTCCATATTGAGATGTTCATCCACTAAAAAACTGACCGTGTATTCGAAAGTACCAGGTGTTATCTGCTCAGAAAAAACAATAGGAATAAATTTGCTTTGATTAAGGTCGTAATCTTTATAACGCGCCATCATAAAATCCACTAAGGGGCTGATGGGGTTATTTTAAAACAATAAAGGCTATGAATCTCGAAGGAAAATGAATTTTTTAGGGTTTTTCTACAGCCTCAACGCCAAGCGAAGGGGCGAAGTGCGCAGCACTTTGTCCCGCTTGCGCTTTTTTGTTATGAGTTGCTGTTGGTAAAGCTATTCCCTCTTCTCCATCCTAGGCCTAAGAGCCCTACACAAAGAAGTGCAATTGTAGATGGTTCTGGAACGGCACTTGCGCCGACAATTATAGGTAATCCAGAATTATCATATGTGAAAGACCTAAGAGAGACAGTATTCGATGCTGAGTAATAGTCATAGGTCATGTAACCAAAATAGTCCCCAATGGTTGTATTACGCACAGCTAGATATAAAAGGTCATCCTGTACATAACCGTTAGGGCTAGGCCAATAATTTCCTGACCACCATTCAGTATCAGCGTTAATTTCATCGCCAATTAGTGAGTATGACCTGCTGAATCTTGTATCTAAGTTAAATACATTTGCATAACGGTTTGACGCGAGGTTTATGTCAGTATTCCCGTCAGCATCGAGATCAATTGGGACGTAACCACTATATGGAAGATTAGTAATATTGTGTTCAATAGTGATAAGAGTAGCATTAGCTGACAAAGACAATGCCAGAGTCGCTAATACGAGGGTTTGTTTCAGCATGGGTAGTACTCCTTGTAATATTAAATGATTTTTTTAAATTATAATAATTTTTATGAATCTCTAGTTTTTCGTTGATTTATATCTGCGCGGAAGCTACGAATAATGAAGCATCTTGGGCTACCCGCACTCATAACAGTTTATTCATAAGCCCCAGTCGCTATATCTCAATGGCGCATTATCCCGGAACCAAAAAAATAAAGCGCTGAGAAAAACCATCAGAAATCAATGTGTTATTAAAATGGAAGGGGAGTGTGTGCTTAGATAGTGAGCCTTATTTCTATTCTTATTATCCAAATCCATTCCCTTGATCATAAATCAGATTCTTGTTAAATCAAACACTTAAGTTAACCATATCCAGTGATATAAGGCCGTAGGCTACTGATCTGGAGTGAAAAAGGGCAAAAACTGGTGCTGTCTGTTGGGTAGGGCCTTGATTGAATATCTGATGGCGGCTTTGGGTAATGGCGCGAACAGTTACGGGCTTGTGATATCAAGCTTTTGGAGGGTTTAGCTGAAGGTGTACAGGGTTGATTTTTGGATTCTGAAGGATGTTTGTTTATGTCAGCCCTGTCTACATTGGGTCTACATAAAACATTATGTTAGTGAGCACTAATCTGGAAAGTTTTGCCCGGGGCCGGAGTTGATAAAAACAACCTAAGGGCTGTTTTCACCCCTGCGGGGCATCGTCGCTTTGCTCCTCGTCCAAATTGCCTGCGCAATTTGTGAACCTCACCGATTCAAGTCCTAGTATCGCAGTACTAAGTTGTGTGGAGGAGGGGATTTAAACTGTGAGAATTAAGTGGTGCCCGGGGCCGGACTTGAACCGGCACGCTCTTGCAAGCGCAAGATTTTAAGTCTTGTGTGTCTACCGATTTCACCACCCGGGCATCGAGGGGTTGTTTATACACGGCGGTAGCCGTGTTATTTACTGAGCGGTCAGTCAGTAAATGGAGGCGCGGGTCGGAATCGAACCGGCGTACACTGAGTTGCAGTCAGCTGCATGACCACTCTGCCACCGCGCCTTGATCTTACTCTGGCAACTTAACGGTGCCTTTACTGCGCTTGTTAATTATTGGAGCGGGAAACCAGGTTCGAACTGGCGACCTGTACCTTGGCAAGGTACCGCTCTACCAACTGAGCTATTCCCGCTTAATCTATAACAAGTCTTTCTGGTTTGGCTTGGCGTATTGCCTGTGGCCTTCCCGAAAAGAGCGCCTATTCTAATGGGTGCATTCGAAGTGTCAAGAAAAGACATCGTGACAGGGTTAAAAAGCTGCAATAAGTTATTGTTTTTGGTCGTTTTCAGCCTGCTGTCCGGGTGAGCCTGGCAATCCCCACAGCTGTGGCGGCGTAAGTTGCTTTAGGCTGAGGGTGATGCACATAGGCTAACTCATTGCAAACAGCATGACATCAGCTGCTCGCGTCAGATTTCTTACTCTAAGTGCCTAAAGGGGTAAAAATAAGTACCGGTATTCTGCGTACGCCCTCGGTGCGCGCGCGATACTCTTTATAGTCTGCATACATATCTTCCAGTTGCGGCCATAGTAATTGTTCTTCTTGCTCATTGGCTTCGCGCATGGTGTAGGTTTTTTTAACGCTGCCAATTTGAATTTGAGCTTCCGGCTTGGCTTTTAAGTTGAAGTACCACAGGGGTAATTTTGACATGCCCCTTTGGATGCTGTCATGACCACTTCTTCGCCGTGCATTAAAAATAGCAGCGGGATTTTTCTTTCAATACCACTTTTGCGGCCGACGGTAGTAAGGATTGCGACGGGCGAGCCCAGAAATTTGTTCCATACCCGGCCACCTGTAAGTTCATAAATAGTTGTTTGCCAGCGGCCGATTTTATTAATAATCCAAGTCCCGAATTTTTCTTGTTTGGCGCTATAGGGCTTGATGGGTTGTTCGCTCATGTGTATTCCCTTTAAAGTATTATCGCAATATCAATCATGAATGATGCACGGTGCAGCTGAGCCTGTCTTCTTAACATCTATTAATTAATTTGTCGGTTTCTAATTGTAGAGTTGGCCAGCGGATTTTTAGGGGGGGCAGAGCAATGGTCAGTCGTTGAGCATTGCTCTGGCGAGTGCCTATACCACGCCTTCTTCAAGGTAGTCATCCTGGACTGCCAGCGTTCTGATGAGTTCAACTTTGTTGCCCATGGCTGATTGCAACATTGTCATGCCCATTTGATACATTGAAATATCAATTGTTGTTGTCTGAATCATTAAGTCGGTATTATCCCGCTCGCTACGATACAGTTCGGACGTCTGCCTGGTGTTCAGTTCCCTGGCATTCATCCAGCGTTTTGCCTTACTAGTAATTACGCCAATAATCGCACTGAATGCTTTCTGTTGCGCTAATTCATACATTGCAACGCTAAGTAGGCCGGTGCTGAGTTGTCCTAGCCGGGTGCGGCTGCTTTTACCGACCCAGCGAGAGCTCTCCCAAATAGTCGGTGATTTTGGCAGCTTGGTACCATGTGTCAGGTACTGATAGCTACTAGCTTCCAGTTCATAATCGTAGATTGTGGGTAAAAATCTAACGGCACTGATAAGGGAGTCCTGACCTTTGGCAGTGGTTTCAGTTATCATGATATAAATGGTTGATGGCTGTTGATCGAAGTGATCTAACTCTATTTGCTGTTGATGGTTCATATTCACATAGGGATCATCAGGGTCAAAGCATTGATAGCGAAGTTGGCCGTATTGTTGTTTAAGGTGAACGGGGGTTTGGGTTGCGATGTAGAGCCGGGTTTGTAAGTGCTTCATAGTAACTCCTTAAATGATTGCTCAGAATTGAGCCCATTTAAGTTAAGCTATTGGCGAAGAATAAAACTACCTTTTGGGGTAGTTTGGTGTTGTGCGGGTAGGAGTGGGCGTGAAGAGCCAGTTTATAGATCTGATTGTTGAGGATATTGCGCCTGGCGGCTGCACCAGAGGTGCGAATGACCCGGAATGTATCAATCGCTTACAACAGACCATTGAGCGTGCAGCAGCTTCACTGGGGTTTCGATACTATCGGTTTGCTTTTCGCTTGAAGGGCATGGCGATTAACTCGATGATTTCACCGGGCTTTTATTTGAGTAATTTTCCGGTGGCATGGGACTCACGTTATATTGCTGAGCGTCATTATCTGTTTGATCCCGTTATCCGCTTCACCAGCGATTCGGATTCACCTGAATATATTGACCATGGCTATTGGTCGGAACTGATCGATAAAGCGCTGGCCAAACCGATTAATGTGGACAATCTAGGCGAGAAGGAATACTTGCAACGGGCGATGAATGTGTATTCTGAAGCCGCACAGCACGGTATCTATAGCGGTATTTTTCTGCAAATTGCCAATGATATTTATATCAGCGATTTAAGTTTTGCTACGCCTGAGAATACAAGCAACAAAGTCGATTGGCGTGAGGTTAGGGCAGGTGCTTTATTGTTGGGGGACATAATTAACTCTTTATATGACTGTGAGTCTTGTAAAGACGCGGGGCAAAACCCGGCTGATATTAAATCGCCGTCTTTGAGTAAAGCTGAAGCGGAGGTATTAAGGTTATTTTTTGAAAACCCCAGTGCTGGCCAAAAACAGATTGCTGAACTTAAAAGTTGTACTGTTGATAACATCAAAGTGCATTTAAAGAATATCAGAAAGAAATTTAATCTTCCTAAGGTTTCGGGTCATCAGCTGGCTAGGCTTGCACGAAACCAACATTTTTTGTAAAAACTACCCCTCTAGGTAGTTGTTATATATTTAAAGCCTGCCACTATCGTTGTAGAATAATAGTAATTTCTGCTTTGTAAATTTATGTAAAGAGGGTGCCGTGTTAATACTAACGAGAAGAATTGGTGAAACTGTGATTATCGGAGACGATGTTAAAATCACTGTCCTTGAAGTACAGGGTAACCAGGTTCGATTGGGGATTGCTGCTCCTAGAGAAGTTGAGGTTCACCGCGAGGAGATCTATCAACGTATTCAGCAAGAAAAAATGGCAGGTGTAGCTGGCGAGGCCAGTGGTAACCGCTAATTAAAGCGACGGGGGTATAGCCATATTGCTGCCCCTGCCAAAACCTTTCTGTTTTATTTTATTTGATCATTCGTATCAACCCGTCCGGCTATTCAAACGTTCCGAATAATTTGTCGTACAGCAATGTGATAGTTGCGTAATTCCCTTTGTGCATGTTTTCGTGATGTACCGAATGTTTTGCTGTAATCCAGCTGAGCGTTTTAAATGGAAAATACTGCAGATCAACATGGGTGTGGTTGACTGTATTGAGCTGAGTGAAAATCAAAAAAACAATCACCAGCGTTGCTGAGTGATACGGGCCTAGAAAGAGACCCAAGCCTACAATAGTCAACATAAATAACGCTATCCCCATAAACGTTTCCACTGGATGTACGTAATAGGCATCGATATGGGTGGTGGGGCTACGAGCCTGGTGATGTAAGGCGTGTACCCGCCGAAAATAACCTTGGCCGTGAAACAGAAAGCGGTGCATTAGGTAATAAAAAAAATCATAAATCATTAGTATTAAAACAGAATCGATTAAGATTTTTGTTACTGACTGCGTTTGCAGGGTGACAAAAAAAGGCGTAACAGCAATAAAAAAGATCAGGTTGCTAACAAGGCCGATAAGATTATTCCTTTTAATAATAGGGGGGTATTTCTCCTGCGCTTTACGCTTTTTATCTTCCGCATGATTCAATTGCCGCGTGTTTGCTAATGCGGGAATAGAAAACAACAGGGTACGTCCAATCATTGTGATTGCTATTAGCGGTATAACAAAACAAAGGGTTGCAAGCCAGTCATAATTCATAGTTGTATTTTCACCCTTTATTTTTAATGTGGAGCGGTAGCTTTAATAGCGTGTGTTGTGGCAGCGTCTTGTTGGCTAAGCAACTGCGCCAGTCTTAAACAATCGTCAGCGCTTAATTGATGTCTAAGCTTTGCCGCTAAGGCTAATAGTGCGCTGTTATCACTGTAACGCGTCGGCTCTATGTTCAGGGCCTTATGTAAATTAGCGACTAATGACTTTAATTTTATAAAATTTTTGTTACCCAAAATATCAATAAAATCCTGCTCTAATTCTTTGACTGACTGTACTGAATCTTCTATCAGCAATTCGCCTTGGGTTGTCAGTGTTAATAGCTGTTGTCTTGCATCGTGAGGGAGTGTGATGCGTTGGATGTAGCCTAATGTAACCAGCTCCGCTGCTATTGCACTAATTGATTGTTTACTGACATTGTTGATGGCAGCAATATCTTGAATACGGCGGCCACCATTACTAATTAAAGTGAACACCTGGCCGTGTGATAATTTTAATTGTGGATGCCCTTGTTCTATGGTCAGCTGCATCAGCCGTTGCATAATATGGTTACTTAAGCCGGGTAATAACGTTGCAAGAATAGCAGGGGTATTGTGTTGACGTCCGCTAATGCGTTGTTGGTCAATACCCAGGCTTGTCATCAGCATGAACAGGATATGGGTTAATTCACTTATTGCCTGTTGCCCAAGATGATTTGCAAACTGCTGCTGCAATGCAGCGGCTGCCGCCATGCCATCTTTTTTTAGGCGTATACCTTGTGGCGTTAACTTAAGAATTTTTCCGCGGCCATCTGCTGGGTCTGGCTGACGATATAGATACCCTTTAATTTCTATCTCGTTAATACTCTGGTTACAGGCTTGCTTACTGATATTTAATAAAGTGGCGAGTTCACTTGGTCGGCACCCGTTTTTATCCACTAAACTAATAAAGGGCTCAAAGCTTAGCCTTAACCCCTTATGGCCGCACTGTTGAATAAGTGACTGCATTATTTCAGTCTGCATATATCTGGATATTTCAATTATTTGTCGCGGCATATTGTAGCGATACTGGTGCCAGCGAGGGGGTTGTGGACTGCCTGTATATCATTCATTGGCCAATAGTAAATACAAGTACAAAATCAGTCAATACAAATTGACTTGTTGGTCTTGCTGCATTTACTATCTGCTGGCCAGATCTAGCTGATATCATAATTGCATGACATTGTCATATGCTAAGCAGCTTAGAAATAAATACTAAATCCAGTGTGTGGAGTCAGCTAATGTCAGTACTAACCAATAAAACCTATATCATTACGGGTGCCTCTAAAGGGTTTGGCTTGGCAATAAGCAAAGCATTGCTTGCGGCAGGCGCCAATATTGGAATGTTAGCGCGCAACGATGAGCAGCTACAGCAGGTGGTCTCAGGTCTTGCTACTGATTGTGCGATGGGTATTGCTTGTGATGTGACTGATGCCAAGCAATTACAACATGCATTTGCTCATATAAAGAATCACTTTGGCAGCTTGAATGGAGTGATTAATAATGCCGGTGTAGCACGTCCAGGTAGCGTTGAAAGTATTCGGGCTGACGACTTACACTTGCAAATAAATACGAACTTTATTGGTACTGTGCTTTGTTGTCAGACCTCTATTCCCTTGCTTCGGGGTGAGGATAATCCGCGTATTATCAATATTTCTTCCGCCAGTGCCTGGCATTACGACGAGATGCTGCACCTGTCGATTTATGCCGCTACCAAAGCGGCGGTGGAACGATTCACTCGCGATTTACGAACCGAGCTTCAAGAGGATGGGATTGGTGTAACCTGTATTCGCCCCGGGGCAGCCTGGACAGATTTTTCTAGCGGTTGGGATGAGGCTTTACTGACAGCAGGCATTCAGGCCTGGCACAAAGTCGGCACTACTATGGATACCGGAATGGAAACGGAGCATGTTGCGCAAGCGGTACTTAACTGCCTGTCTTATCCCGCTGGCGTTGCTGTAGATTTACTGGAAATACGCCCGAATATTCCTGTCCCTAAAATTCAACTGTAACTAACTTTTAAGTGACCAAAACGTAATATTGTTATTTTGATACTTTCGACGGCATTTATGTACTGTTTTCCGTGTCTAATAATCAACAACGTTAGTCCAGCATCCTTTCTGAACAAGGGCGCGCTGTACGAGAGCTAAATAAGACTGTCAGTCCGTAAATACCATAGCTAATTTTGATTCGATGCAACTGGCATCATCTTGGGGTATAAATCTTCTGAAGCAATTGTCAACATATTCCTGTACAATGGCTGCGATTTTGAACTTTATACAATGACTCCTTAAGGCAGGCACTAACGATGGCTAAAGCCAAGAAAAACACAGCAGAAACTGAAACTTCACGTTCTATCGACAATCAAATTAAAGAATTCCTTAAATCTGGTGGTGAGATTGAGCACATTGAAACCGGAGTCAGTGGCCAGCTGTCAATGGCACCGAACAAGCATATTACGCTCGGCAATAAATCTACTGCAAAGAGTTAATTCGATAGCCAAGCTTAATTTGACCAAGGATGCCCCCTTTAAATTAAGCAGCTTGTCTAGTGGGCCTCTTTTTATTACCGCTTGATGTTGTGCCCATCTGGCCATAGCTGCCACATCAGTTTTCCCTTTATGTTTGTTTTGCTCTAGCCTCTTTCCAATATTTAATTACCCCTCTGAATATCGCCACGCCGTTATCCTTATCAAGCTATAGACACCGGCTGATTGGTGATTCTGACGGGGTAGTTGAAAGTTTAGATATCCCGGTCATCCAGTAGCGCGGTCATGGCTTTATCAATCTGGGTGATTAAGACCGTCGATGCATTTTTGGGCTGGAATTGTTGATGGCTTAAACAATCATGTTGCACTCTAGTCCAAGCTTAGCAAAGACTTTACAGCTCAATCGCGAGGCCTGTAAGCTACTGAAGTGTAGATTGGTTCACAGCAAATACCATTTATCAGCTTACACTCCTGCCTATTACGGTCTATCCTCTTGTTAGGATATATTTTGGGGTGTTTAGTGTTTAAACAGTCGGTTTTTAACAATCAGGCAAAAGGTTTTGCCAGTGGCTAATCAAGTCAGCTATGAAGCTATACTATTTATGGGTCAGCATGGCGTGGCTAAGGAAATGCTTTACCCTGAATTTGAAGCAATTCTTGATCATGTGGTGGCTATTGACGAATTTAAGGCCCAGCAAGTAGCCGCCGTCTATCTTCGTATCAATCATCACTTGCAGATCCGCGCTGCTGTTTTTTTCTACCTCAATTTTACTGCTGAGGGTTATGCCGATTCCAGCTGGAACTTACCTTTACAGCACCTGGCAGATCAAGCTGGCCCCGGCCCTGATTTGGGCGCTGGTCCGATTAAGTTATCGTGCCGCAGCCAGTGTTCAGTGGCCTGGCATCAGCGGGCGCTTTGGGACCCGGTTATTGATGATAGTAGTGCTAGTAAAACCTTTCCTCAGTTAGTCAATGTTATAGCAAAAAACCGATTAGGTTTTGATGTGGTAATAGCACCAACACCCGTTGAAAAGGACGCGCCCAAGATAGTACCGCGAGACAATAATGGTGAGCAGGAGCAGGCTAAACAACAAAAGCGATTAAAAGAGCAATCGGAAGCCCGAATAGCAGCATTGGTGCAAGAGCATAAATTACGTATTGACTCACTTAAATCTGAAGCGAAATCATTTATAGAAACTCAGCAGCGTCGCTTTCAGCAACAGCTAGCAGAAGTAACAGAGACACTGGAAACAACCAAACAATTATTTTTAGAAGAGAAGCATAAAAATTTGCAGCTGAAAAAAGCCCAGCAGCAACAGGCAGATACATTGCATGAAACACGGCACGATTATCAACAACAAGTGCTGAGTAATAAGGAAATGGCTGATGACCATATTAAGGAGCTAGAGCAAAAGTTTGAGTTGGAGATGTCCGCGAGAATTGAAACCGCCACTGCAGAAATGCAGCAAATGTTAGAAATGCGTGAAGTGGAATTATTCTATCGCGATGAACAGGTTAAGCGGTTAAATGATGAAATAACTTTGTTGCGCCAACAAAAACAACAGCTGGCTAATGGTGGTGATCGTTTATTACAAACAATGAATGATAAGGGTGTTAGCTTTGTAGCTTATCAAATCGGACTGGATCAGATCACCTTGTCGATGGCTGAAATGTCCCAATATTTAGATTCTCCCTTAGCTTATTATGCTGAGAAAACGGGCCTGGATGTCAATCACTACCAACAATGGCTTGCACACTATAATAAGCCTCAATGCAATCATATAAATGATCGTGGCGAAGCCTGCGGCTCATCGATTCCTAGAGTTAAAACACCTCAGCGTTTTGTTTGTGGTGAAAATGATCGCTGCGTAAATCATAGTCGTGCTTCTGCTGCTTTATCCGAGCTGCTTAAAGTTCGTGAGCCAGTTAACTAGTTCAATGTCTTTGCCCCTGTTCGCGCCCTTGCAGCGTATTAATGATAAAAGGCTTAGTCAGTCCGGGATTGATTTGCAGGTTTTACGTCTAGATCAATATTCACCGCAGCTTTCAGGTAATAAATATTTTAAGTTGAAACTTAATCTTGAAGCCGCCAGGTCACAGGGATTTAGCCGCTTAGTCAGTTTTGGTGGTGCTTTTTCAAATCATATTCACGCGGTAGCCAAAGCTGGTCAGTATTATGGTTTCAGTACGATGGGGTTTATTCGTGGTGAGGAGCATTATCCGCTTAATTCTACCCTCCAGGACGCAGTTGATGCCGGCATGCAATTACATTACCTTTCTCGTGAAGATTATCGACTAAAGTCAACGACAAACTTTATTAGGCTATTGCCGGATGCATTGCGTGAAGCTTATCAAAACGCCTATATCATTCCAGAGGGCGGTAGTAATCTGTTAGGTGTTAAGGGCTGCATGGAGATTGTTGAGCATATTCATCAGCAAATCGATCGGGAGTATGATGCTATTGTCGTTCCATGCGGTACCGCTGCTACACTGGCAGGTATTGCTGCTGCAGTGCCTGCTGATAAACAAGTAATAGGTATTTCAGTATTAAAAAATAGCCAGTATCTTGAGTTGGAGTGTCAGCGCTATATTGAGGCTGTAATGGTAAAGCCAATACATTGCTGGCAAATATTGCATGAATTTCATCATGGCGGCTATGCTAAAACCAGCCAGGCACTGATATCGTTTATCGCTGATTTTTTTGATCAACATGGCATACCGCTTGATCCGGTCTATAGTGGCAAGATGTTTTATGGTTTATTTCAGCTGTTGAGTCAGCGCACATCTTTATTGCCCAAGGGACTTAGAGTGGTGGCAATCCATACTGGCGGTCTGCAAGGTGCGCGCGGTTTTAAAGGTCAACGCCAAAGACCTGTAGCTGCTAAATTATTAGCGTAGCCTCATTAGTAAGGAATTTAACAATAATGAATGAGTACAGTCCGGTTACAGCAACACATGCAATAGCCCAGCGCTTATTACAAACGCTGGTTCCAGTGAATGCACTCACTGTCGATCACCTGAATACCTTGTTGCGTGATCAATTTATAGAGTCTGTCTGCCCTGGCCAATTATTATTTGATCACAATGATTTTGACAGCAAACATGTGTACTTGCTCAGTGGTGAAATATCGCTGACTGATGATTCTGGGTTATCGACGATATTAACTGCTGACAATCCAATTTGTCGCTACCCATTAACCCATTTTCAACCCCGTCGTCATAGTGCAAAAACGCTGACAGATTGTAGCTTGATGCGATTTGATAGTGATCAGCTGGATGCCATGTTAGCGTGGGATCAAGCGTCACGTTATATCACTCTGGATATTGCTGCACAGAGGGATTTGGATGAAGACGCTGATTGGATGCTGACACTGTTAAATTCCAATTTCTTTTACAAAGTCCCACCGATGAATATTCGAAGTGTATTGAGTAAGTTTGAAGCCCAATATGTTGCATCGGGCGAAACTATTTTGCGTCAGGGTGAGCTGGGGGATTGTTGCTATTTTATTAAGGAGGGGGTCGCTGAAGTTTTTCAGGCTCAAGCAGAAAACCACCATTCCGAGCTTGTTGCTGAGTTAGGTGTGGGGCGTTGTTTTGGTGAAGATGCATTGGTCGGTGATAAGCCGCGTAATGCGACGATTGTGATGAGAAGTAATGGTGTCTTGATGCGATTGGATAAGCAGGATTTCTTTTTGTTGCTGAAACCACCGTTAACTCAGGGGTTAAGTTTTGACCAAGCTATAACTACCATTACAGAGCCTGCCCAGTGGATTGATGTCAGAACACAGGATGAATTTGAGCAAGGTCATCGTGCAGGCGCGATTAACATGCCGTTGGATTTACTAAAGCTTAAATCCCGCATGCTAGATCAAGCAAAACGTTATTTAATTTATTGTAACAGTGGTCGCCGTAGTTCAGCCGCTGCCCATTTATTGGGGCAAGATGGGTTTGATGCAGCGGTATTAAGTGATGGCGTAGCGAACCTTAGTCGGCAGCAACAGGAACAATTCAGTTCAGGGCTCAATAGTTAGTAGTTTCACTCAAATAGTGGCCACTGATCATTAGTGATCATAAATCGCTGTTCTTCATTATAACCCCCTGTGCATTCCTGCATCAGGCAGAGCATTAATGGACGCTGCTGTTGTTGAAAATACTCAAGTAATACTGCTTTTAATTGATTGCTATTCATTAACTTTTCTGTATTTTTCAATTCTACCCATGCCGGACTTATCCAAAGTGATTTTTCCAGCACTATCCAGTAAGCAGATGACAAATCTAATTCTATAAATTCTGTCAATGGGTACCAGCGCCCCTGGTGATGGTTTTCTGCCAAGGTGATTTTTTGATGGTTCGGGGTTGGTTGATGTAGTTGTGGATAAAACAACGTGCCTTTGATAATGATACTTTGCAGTAATTTTTCCGCGCCATGTTGCTTCAGTACAAATTTGCCTTCATCAAGTTGGGACAGTGTTATCTGGTGATCCAATAATCGATTAACTTTTTTATCAAGACGGTCATTGGCATTTGGCCCTAGCCAATGCTTAAGTTCAGCCGAGCATTCGGCTGCTTGGTCCAGAGTTATTAACGAGCTATTAAGATAATATTTGGTAGAAAGCTCCAAATGAGTAAATTCTTTTGTGGTCTTATTCTGGTAGATAATGTCGAATTCACCATAAGTTTTTTTGTCGCGATAGATAGGTAAATTATGAGCTATCAGATTAAGGTTAGTGTCTTGCTGAAGAAAAAACTGCCATAAAGCTTCAAAGTAAATGCCCAGTCGCTGGCTTTTTAATGTCGCAAGATATTCGAACAGTGGGCTTGGCTCTTTGTCCAGCTGCCGAAGCCAATGGATGCGTTGCTCTGTTAGCTCGAAGTTACCGCTACTAATAGGTTTGTCATCGCTTGCGAAGCTAAAATCATTGATTAAATTTGCACCAAAGCATGCCCAGGCTAAGTCCCGTACCACTTGTTGCTTGAAAAAGGGGATTGTTTGCATAGATTTTACTCAGCAGGGCGGCTGCTGGTTCTGCTCAAGTTGAAAATTAAGTATACTGCGGGCAACTATAACAGCAGATTTGATCGCTATGGGTGAATTTAAAACAATTGGTATTATTGGTCGTGAAAGCGATGCGGTGGGTGAATCCCTCAAAGTGCTTACCCGCTTTTTAAAGAAGCGGTCCGTAAAGGTGCTACTGAGTGAAAAAATTGCATCGTTGCTTCCCAATACTCAACTCCCTATTTGCAACCGTACCCAGCTTGGTGAAAGTTGTGATTTGATTATTGTGTTAGGTGGTGATGGCAGTTTGCTCGGTGCAGCAAGGATGCTTGCCAGGCACAATGTTCCAGTATTAGGTATTAATCGTGGGCGGCTGGGGTTTTTGACCGACATTTTACCTGATGAGCTGGAACAAAATGTCGGCAATGTGCTGGATGGACACTATGTGCTCGATAAACGCTTCTTGTTAAATGCTGTGGTCAAGCGTGGTGCGGAAACAATCGGCCGCGCAGAAGCTTTAAACGATGTAGTGGTTAACTCAGGCACATCAGCGCAAATGATTGAATTTGACTTGTATGTTGATAATGAGTTTGTGTATCGGCAACGTTCTGATGGCTTGATTGTTTCTACCCCGACAGGCTCAACCGCCTACTCGCTATCGGGCGGCGGTCCCATTATGCATCCAAAACTGGACGCTGTGGTTCTAGTACCTATGTTTCCTCATACCTTAAGTAGCCGGCCAATTGTTATCGATGGCAATAGTGAAATACGGATTGAAGTGAATGGCAGGAATGCGATTCATCCCCCGGTTACCTGCGATGGACAGGTCATTATTACTGCGGAACCTGGCGACACCATTTTTATTAATAAAAAGCGGCATAAATTGAAGTTAATCCATCCGGTAGATCATAGTTTTTATGCCAGTTGCCGCGATAAGCTGGGCTGGGGCAGTGCACTGGTATAGAGAGATTAATTGTAACTTTTACAGTGGCGTCGCATACGTCTACGTTCAGACATAATAGATTGGGGTTTGATGTGCAGATTTTTATACGGCTTGTTTTTACTTTCGCGATACTGATGCCCGTGACTGGCTGGCCTGATGCTGGAAATGAAACGTACCAATCTACTATTCTGATTACAGGGGCTAACCGAGGTATCGGCCTTGAGTTTGTAAGGCAGTATAGCCAGCTGCAGTGGAAAGTGATAGCTACTGCTAGAAAACCAGCTGAGGCTGATGAGTTAAATGCACTAGCCAGCAACAATAACAATATTGTTATCGAGCAACTGGATGTCACTGATCACCAGCGCATTGATGAATTGGCTCAAAAATATCAATCACAAGCGATTGATATTCTAATGAATAATGCTGCTATTACGCCAAAGTATCTTTCCGCATTCAGGTCGCTCGATGGTGTCGATTTAAACATGGCCCGGTTAAGTTTTGATGTTAATGCTATGGGCCCACTGAAAATGGCGCAAGCATTTATGCCACATGTTGAAGCATCTCAACAAAAAAAGATTATCGTCATTTCTAGCAAAGCAGGTTCTTTTGCCGAGAGTCCTGAGGCCGCAATGATGTACAGCTACAGGGCTAGCAAGGCTGCACTTAATATGTATATGTATACGCTCGCTTTTGAGACAGAAAAGCGCGGTATTATTCTCACTTTATTATCTCCCGGGACAGTGAATACCATGGGTTTTTTCGGCCGATTTATGCCTGGTTCCATCCAGCCTGAAGAAAGTGTTAGTAATATGGTTAATGTTATTGCCGAGCTTAAACTACAAGACAATGGAAAGATGCTAAATCATATTGATGGCTCGGTGATCAGTTGGTAATAAGGTCAGGTTATCCATTGAAGTATGACGCGGAGTTTGTATTTTCGATTTCTGTTGTATTAGGCGTTGATTATGACTGCTGCTGAACCTCTTAATAGTGACAGACACTTTGCTGGTTATGATCTCATCGGAGATGTGCATGGCTGTGCGGACAGTTTAGTAAAACTACTCACCTTGCTGGGTTACAGTAAGCAGCGAGGAGCCTATCAATTTTCCAATCCGTCCCGGCCTAGACAAATCATTTTTATGGGCGATATTCTCGATCGTGGCCCGAAGATTCGCGAGGCAATGCTGATAATTAGAGAAATGGTTGAGAGTGGAAGCGCTCAAATTGTTATGGGTAATCATGAATATAATGCCTTGGGCTATACAACATTGGCACCCGGCAATAGTAATAAAACCTATTTACGAGAACACACCGAAAGCCATACCCATTCGATTCAGCAGACTCTGGATCAATACGCAAATCACCCTGGAGACTGGAGTGATACTTTGCAGTGGATCTACCAATGGCCATTGTTTTTAGAGTTCGAAAGTTTCAGGGTTGTTCATGCCTGTTGGGATCAGCAGCTTATCGATGAATTTTTATTACAGCGACCTGATGCAACGATAGATCATGCATTTTTGCTTAAATCCCAGGATTATAAAAATTTTGCAGGACGTTTTATGAGTCGAACGGTTCGCGGTGTTAGCTTAATGCTGCCTGATAATTTATCGATGATCGGGCAGGATGGATATACGCGCCGCGCTTTTAGGGCTAAGTATTGGGTTAAAAACCCCCGTACTTACGGTGATGTAGAATTTCAACCCGATGCTTTGTCATCAACGGTTGCTAAGACATTGTTAAGTGCAGCCGAAATACAACAGATTCCATACTATGATAAGCATCAGCGCCCTTTGTTTATTGGGCATTATTGGCAAAGTGGTGATCCTGCGCCACTCACTCCCAATGTTGCTTGTCTTGATTATAGTGCGGTAAAAAATGGGCGATTAGTGGCTTATCGCATGGATGGTGAGCAACACTTAACTGCTAACAAATTTACTTGGGTGCATGGTAATGAAACGCTCGAGTTATAGAATTCCTGATGTTGAGTAGTGAATATGGGTGAAATTGTCGTAGTTAATGTCGGACTGGACGAGGACCTTCAGGCATTTAGCCAGTACCTGTGGCAGCAGGGTGTTGCGCATCGCGTAATAGAGAGTGAGGGGCGCCGCCTGTTGTTGGTCGGCGATAAAACGGTGGCAGCCCAGGTTCACGACATCTATCAACAATGGCAAGATGGTGTGGAAGAATTACCAGCGATTAATTTACCACCAAAACCTGAGGCCGCTGTAATCGCCAGTAAGCTTTTTCAACACTTACCTGTAACGATCGTTTTTATTGCCCTGAGTATTGTTGGCTTTCTTATTGTTTCCTTCGATCGTGATTATGATCTAGTCAAATATTTTACTTTTTTCGATTTCGATCGAGTGAGACAGTATGTAGTCTTTAGTATTCCTGAAGGGCAGTATTGGCGCTTGATTACCCCTATCTTTCTACATTTTGGATTAATGCACATCGCTTTTAATATGTGTTTGTTGTGGTTCGTTGGCCAGCGCATTGAGTTGCTTCAGGGCAGTGTTAGAATGCTGGGCATCACTATGGTTATCGGTTTAGGGTCTAACATACTTCAAGCCAAGTATGCCGAGGTGTCAATATTTGGAGGCATGTCGGGTGTAGTCTATGGCTTGCTCGGGTACGGCTGGATTTGGAGTCTATTAAGGCCAGCTAAAAATTTGCAAATCCCAAACGTAATTTTATATTTTTCTTTAGGGATGATGGTGTTGGGTTTTGCCGGTTTTGCCGGCATGCTTGGGGCTGGTAAAATCGCCAATGTTGCCCATTTAGGCGGTTTAATTATGGGCTGTTTGATGGGGTTAGGCGCGGCTCTGATTGATAAGTTTTCTGCCGATCAGCAGATTCAGAACTAGCTTTATGGTTGGTTCAATGCAAGAACCTGAATACTATCTTTTTAATACGAATGCAGAGTACGACATGAATTTTGAACAATTAATTAACAACCTTACGCCGGACATTCATGCCAGTTTAAAGAAGGCCATAGAAATTGGAAAATGGCCTGATGGTAAAGCCCTGACACAAGAGCAAAAAGAATTATGTATGGAAGCAGTGATTAATTACGAACAGCGCTTTCTTCCTGAGGAACAACGCGTGGGTTATATAGATCGTGGCAGCAAGGCTGAAGGAGAGCAGTGCGGGGATGACGCTTCTCCCGATGCTGATGCCGACACTCCTCTAAAATGGCACTAAAAGTAAACCTGATTTATAAAATTTCACCGGAGTTTTCAATTGTCTGATCTAATCGCTGGTAACCTACGTAAAATGCAAGTGGCTATGGCCGGGGAGAGTGATAATCAAGTACTTTATCAGTTGCCACTGAGTGACCAGCTGGTGCCATTAAATGAACTTATTGGTAAATCCATCAAGTTACACTATACCGGTGCTATTCAATGTAATCATTGCGGACGCAATACTAAAAAGAGTTTTAATCAAGGCTACTGCTATCCTTGTTTCACCAAACTGGCACAATGTGATACTTGCATAATGAGCCCTGAAAAATGCCACTATGAACACGGCACATGCCGTGAGCCAGAGTGGGGGGAAGCCAATTGCATGATTGATCATGTTGTTTATCTTGCTAATTCTTCAGGTATTAAGGTGGGTATCACACGCGGCACTCAGGTGCCTACCCGCTGGATTGATCAAGGTGCTATTCAGGCGTTGCCGATCTATCGAGTTTCAACTCGACGTCTATCTGGCTTGGTTGAAGTGGTGTTTAAAAATCATGTTGCAGACAAAACCAATTGGCGCAAGATGTTAAAGGGTGATGTTGAGTTTATTGATTTAGTTGCTGAGAAGAATCGCCTACAACAAGAATGCGCAGCATCCATTGCAGAGTTGCAGCAACAGTATGGTTTGCAAGCGATACAATCAATCGATGATGCCCAGGCTTATGAATTCGACTTTCCAGTAGCAGAATTTCCCAGCAAAGTGATTTCACTGAATTTTGACAAGCAACCTCTTATTGAGGGCGTGTTGAAAGGAATAAAAGGCCAATATCTTATCCTCGACGTGGGCGTATTGAATATTAGAAAATTTGGCGCTTATCATATCGAGTTCAGTACACACTGATTTTATAATAATTATACAAAGTTAATTTTTGGAGCATACAAAATGCGTGATGCGCAACCGCACACTATTTATTTAAAAGACTATAAGGTTCCTGATTTCTTAATTGAAAAAACGGATTTGCACTTTTCTCTGGATGAGAGTTTGACTGTGGTAACGTCAACATTATTGTTGCATCGCAATCCTGATGCTGCTGATAATAGCGTACCATTAGAACTGCACGGGCAGGACCTGGTTTTACAATCAATAAAAATCGACGGTGTGTTATTAGCAGCAGATCGCTTCGTGGTCACTGCAGAATCACTAGTAATTCATTCAGTTCCCGACCACTTTACGTTGACCTGTACTACCGAAATAAAACCGCAGGAAAACACATCATTAGAAGGCTTATATAAGTCCCAGACGATGTTTTGCACTCAGTGTGAGGCAGAAGGTTTCAGAAAAATTACCTACTATCTTGATCGGCCTGATGTTATGTCGGTATTTACTACCACTATAGAGGCTGATAAGAAACGGTATCCGGTATTACTGTCAAATGGAAATCAGGTGGCTAGTGGCGAGCTGGACAATAACCGCCACTGGGTGAAGTGGGATGACCCCTTTAAAAAACCTGCCTATTTATTTGCATTAGTTGCTGGGGATTTGGCATTTACTGAGGATTATTTTACCACCGCTTCCGATCAACATGTCACATTGAGAATATTTGTTGAAGCTAAGGATCTCGATAAGTGCGAGCATGCAATGACTTCACTAAAAGCGTCGATGCGATGGGACGAAGAAGTCTATGGTCGCGAATACGACTTGAACATATTCAACATTGTAGCCGTTGATGATTTTAATATGGGCGCTATGGAGAACAAAAGTCTCAATATTTTTAATACTTCCTGTGTATTAGCTAAACCCGAAACCACTACCGATGCCGGGTTTCAACGGGTAGAGGGTGTGGTTGCCCATGAGTATTTCCATAACTGGTCCGGCAATCGGGTGACCTGTCGAGATTGGTTTCAGCTTAGTTTAAAAGAAGGCTTCACCGTCTATCGAGACACTGAATTTTCTGCCGATATGGGGTCGCGTACGGTTAAGCGAGTGGAAGATGTATCAATGCTGCGCTCCATACAGTTTGCTGAAGACGGTGGACCGATGGCACACCCGGTACGGCCTGAGTCGTTTATGGAAATTTCCAATTTTTATACCGTGACGATTTATGAAAAAGGCGCCGAGGTTGTCAGGATGATAGCCAATTTGCTGGGGCCAGAAAATTTCCGTAAAGGTTCAGATCTGTATTTTGATCGCCATGATGGACAGGCCGTAACCTGTGAAGATTTTGTTAAAGCGATGGAAGATGCATCAGGCAAGGACTTGAAACAATTTAGGCGTTGGTACAGTCAGGCGGGTACTCCACGGCTGACGATCTCAGGTCACTACGATGAGCATGCCCAAACCTATACGCTGGATGTTGCGCAGAACTGCCCTTTGTTAGCGGGTGAAACGGAGAAGCAACCTTTCCATATTCCACTGGCAATGGCCTTATTAGGTGAGGCAGGTGCCTTGCGCCTGGAGCTGGCTGGTACTGCGGCTAATGTTGAAAGCAGTGATAATACCGAGTTGGTTCTTGATGTCACTGAGGCGAATCAACAGTTTATCTTTAACAACGTCATTGAGCGTCCCGTCCCCAGTTTACTACGTGGCTTTTCAGCGCCAGTTAAGTTGGCATTTGATTATAGCCGCGATGATTTAATGTTTTTAATGAACCATGATAGTGACGGATTTATACGCTGGGATGCGGCCCAGCAATTGGGTGTTCAGATAATTAATGATTTGGTTAGCGATTATCAAGCTGGACGGGAACTTAATTGTGACTCTCGATTAATTGACGCTTATCGGGCGATTTTAATTGATGATACGCTTGATAAGGCAATGGTTGCCTTGATGCTGCAATTACCAACAGAGGCCTATCTGGCTGAAATTTCATCCCCTGCCGATGTACATGCAATCTATCATGCGCGTACCTTTGCTCGCTTGACGATAGCCGAACAGCTAGAGCAGGAGTTGTGGCAGGCCTATCGTGCGAATGATTCCAGACAGGCTTACCAGCCTACAGCAGAACAAATTGCTGAGCGAAGTTTAAAAAATACCGCATTGGCCTATTTGATGTTGCTAGAAAGTGATGAAGCGTTGGCTGCCTGCAGTGCACAGTTCGATCGTGAAGAGAATATGACGGATGTGCTGGCAGCTTTTGGCTTTTTACTAAACAGTTCTTTTGGTCATGAGAAGGCCAGAGTGCTAGGTGTTTTTTACCAGCGCTGGCAGCATGAAGCATTGGTGGTTAACCAATGGTTTATGGCGCAGGCTACGTGCGCAACCCCGGGTACATTGGGCAGGGTTACCGAGCTAATGAACACCCGGCTTTTGATATCAAAAATCCCAATAAAGTACGTGCATTGATTGGCGCATTTTGTGGTCAAAACCCGGTAAATTTTCATCAGCAGGATGGGGCAGGCTATGCTTTTCTTGCCGACCAGATTATTCATTTAAACGGGCTTAATCCGCAGGTGGCGTCACGCTTGGTTGGGCCGCTGACTAAATGGAAAACGTATACCGTTGAGAGTGCCAATTTAATGAAAGCTGAATTACAGAGAATTCTCGCAGCGCCAAATTTATCCAGCGATGTTTATGAGGTAGTATCAAAAAGCCTGGCCTGAATTAGGTTAGGCTTTTAAAAATTCGTAAACCCTGAAGTCAGAGACATAGCCTAGCTTTTCCCATACAACACACTTGGCCATATAGTCATTGATCATGGGTAGGCCGTTTTCTTTTTCTTTGATGCTAATGCGGTAGTAGATTAGATACTGATTTTTTTGCTCTTCAAAGCGGGAAGATAAATTGTCGTAATGCTTACTTACTAGTTTATCGCCATATTTGTTGACAATTTTATCCTCGCAATCATAGGTTGCATCATTGATGTCGCGGACGTAGAAGGTTTTGGGTTTGGTATCACCAAGGTAAAAATACAATATCAACCCAGTACCGACTAGCACCGATACAATCACTATCCCAATAAGGATATTCTTCACCATATTATTGTTTTTTTTGGACATGAGACCTAGCTGATTTGAGGGTGGATCGGATTGGATGAATGGTAAAAAATATCAGTATAGTTGAAATTTTCGGTTTGGCAGCCTGTTATAGGCTATTCGTGCGCCATTGTTTTGGTCAGCCGATTCATCTTGATCATTCGGCATATGTTCTGGCGATATCAGGTTTAAACTGCAAATGTTGCGATATTATTGTCTCCAACACTCGCTGTTAGCTACCAACAAGGAGTACAGATTTCTGTGTATTTACTTAAGCTTGATACGCTATTTCTTGTTTTAAAGCACTGAAAAGTATCCTATATGTCTGTGGCTATGAGTAAGACATAAGCTGCTGTTTATGCAAAGTGACCTTAACAATATTGGCAAGACTATAGTGAGTTATTTTTAATCACATAGTGTTATCGTTATAATCGAGAGCTTAACGGGTTTTTCAATTGTCTTTAGCTGTGGCGTAGATAATATTAACTGCTTGTTTATGGAGATCTTTTGTTGAGTATTTCTATCCTTTCTCGCTGTGGATTTATACTGGCCCTGACTGCTATAACTGTTCTTGCTTTAGCGCCACAAGAACAGGCTACAGTTTCTTTGGGTTGGGATAAAGCCAATCACTGCGTCGCGTTCTTTGTATTATTTGTACTATTAGACCTTGGCTACCCAAGCCGCCATATGTGGTTAGCCAAATTGCTGCCGTTATTTTCTTATGGTGTGTTGATTGAGCTTATCCAATTATTTTTACCTTACCGTGAAGGGTCGGCCATTGATCTCGTAGCAAACTTGTTTGGCCTATTATTATATCAATATACAAGATATGAATTAATTAAGCGCTCAGGGAAAGATCTATCTGGCTGGCTAAGTCGAACTTGATGATATGACTAAGAAGCTTGCTATTATTTATCATTCGCAGTCGGGTAATACCCGGCAGTTAGCCGCTGCTGTTGCTACGGGTGCGAATTGTGAAAAAGGCATAGAAATCCGCCTGTTACGGGCAATGGAGGCCTCATCAAAGGATTTGTTATGGGCGGATGGTGTGATTTTTGGCAGCCCTGAAAATTTGGGTTATTTATCTGGCGGTTTAAAAGACTTTTTTGACCGCAGTTTTTACCCCACGCAAGCTCATCAGCTAAATATACCTTATGCATTTTTTATTAGCGCAGGCAATGATGGCTCGGGAGCTGCCCGCCAAATTCAGGTCATTGCTAAAGGCTATCCTTTAAAATTAATCGCTGAACCCTTAATAATGCAGGGAGAGGCATCAGTTGATATGCTTTCGCAATGCAAGGAGTTAGGTCAGGCAATGGCTGCCGGACTGGTACTTGGTATATTTTAAATGTCTGAGATATTCACAAGTGATCTAATAAGTGACCCTTAATTGCTTGGATTTGTTATTTACACTTGCTTTATTAGTACTAGAATGAGGAGTAAGGTCGTCAGTGTCGGTTATTCGACTGATATAACAATAAGTTTCATAATTTCTTTGGGGGAAAATATGAGTCGTCAAAAAAGTAACTACGTTCCATTAGTATCCGCTGCACTACTTTCATCTTTATCGCCATTCTCGCCGCTTACTGCAGAGGAGTTGGTGCTTGAAGAGATTCTTGTTACGGCCCAAATTCGTACTGAAAGCTTGCAGGACGTACCTGTGTCCGTTTCTGCAGTTTCTGGCTCGAAATTAATGGAGGCGGGGATCGATAAGATTGAGGATTTGCAGGCTTATGTGCCAAATCTCACCATGTCTGAAACGGGTATCGGTACCAATATTTACATACGTGGTATTGGTTCCGGGATTAATCAGGGTTTTGAGCAATCTACGGGTATGTATATAGATGGCGTATCTTACGGTCGTGCTCAATTATCCCGAGCTCCTTTTCTGGATTTAGAAAGGGTTGAGGTGCTTAGAGGCCCGCAAAATATATTATTTGGTAAAAATAGTATTTCAGGTGCTCTGAGTATTATCACCGCCAAGCCAAGCAGTGAATTTGAAGGTTCGGTGACGGCTTTATATGAGCCAGAGCATGGTGAAGAGATTTTTGATTTAGTCCTCAACGGGGGACTTACCGATAATTTAAGTGCGCGCTTAGCCTACCGTAGCCGTGAAATGGACGGTTATATGGAGAATATCTTTAGCGGTGATGATGAGCCAGGACGGGATGAAGAGACTATTCGTCTCGCTTTTGCTTTAGACGTAAATGAAAATTTAGATTTATCACTGAAAGTTGAACATGGTGAATTTGATGTTACCGGTCGACAAATTGAAATTGTTAATGAAGAGCCCGGTGCCAACAATTTAACCTATAGCCAGCTTCTGGTTGCTGGTTTTGGCGCTGATGCATCAGTCTTAAATAATGAGCAAGACTATAAACGTACATCTAATGGTGATAGCAGTGAAAATGAAACGGATAGTATCACCTTTACTGCAAATTACGCCTTGGGCGAGGGGACACTGACTTTTATCACCGGATTACTCGAATATGAGTATGACGAAGTCTGCGATTGTGATTTCACCGGCGCGACTATTTTTTCACTGCGTTCACAAGAAGAATATGAGCAAATTAGTCAGGAGATTCGCTTTACCTCTCCAGTCGGTGAAACCTGGGAGTATATCGGTGGATTGTATTATCAATCCAGTGAGTTGGTTTTCAATGACCGTATCACGTTGGATTCCAATAGTATTTTACCTGCAGCAGTTAATGCCGGTTTTGCCGCGTTTAACATCACGCCCGGTGATCTCTTGGTAAATACGGCAGTGCCTCGAGAGTTCACCACCGATACCGATATTTATTCCGCATTTTTACAAGCAACCTGGAATGTACGTGATGATTTGCGGTTAACTTTTGGTGGCCGTTATACCGAAGAAGAAAAGGATGGTAGCCGCGAATTAACTTACACGGATCTACAAGGCAATGAGTTACCGTTTGATTATGGCTCTATATTTTCGGCACAGCCTTTTGGTGTTGATGCAGTTTACGGATTGGTTTTTAAAGTCGATCGGCATAACTTAAAAGACAGTCGTAATGAGCAGGCTTTTTCACCCTCCATATTAGTCGAATATGACATCAACCCAGACATGATGATGTACGCCAATATTTCTCAGGGAAGTAAGTCAGGAGGATTTGATGCTCGTTCAAATGCTGACCCCGCAGGTTCTCCCCCGGAATTTCCCGCGGCAGCTGCAGGTTTCGGTTATTTTCCTAATGTAGGTACCTTTGAATACGAAGATGAAAAAGCGACAAGCTTTGAGTTGGGTGCAAAAACAACGCTGATGGATGGCGCCGCTGAACTTAATGTCGCGCTTTTCTATACCGAGTATGAAGATCTTCAAGTCAGTATCTTTGACGGCACTTTAGGCTTTAATGTGGGTAACGCTGGTGAGGCAGAAACCTATGGCCTGGAGCTTGATGGCCGCTGGAGAGTTACCGAGAGCTTTACTGTTTCCGGGTCCTTGGCTTATCTGGATTTTGAATTTACTGATTATGCTGAAGGCCAATGTAATTTCGGTGAAACACCTAATTCCCCCAGCGGTAATAATTGTGACTATAAAGGTCGTACTAACCAATACGTCGCCGACTGGAGTGGTAGTTTAACCGGTAATTATTTTACTACTATCGGCGACTCTTTAACGTTGAGTAGTTCTCTGGATTTAATTTTTACTGATGATTACAACCCCACTCAAACACTTGACCCTGGCATGGATCAGGATGGCTATGTCAAAGTCAATGCCCGTATTGCCATTTCTGATATTAATGCCAATTGGGAGGTGGCCTTGATAGGTAAAAACCTGACTGACGAGGAGATCATGACCTATGGTAACCAAACACCGCTGGCAGGTACGTCCTTTGATGTGGCTAGTCGGTATGCTTTTTACGAGCGCAGTAAAAGTGTAGCGGTGCAGGGTGTTTACCGGTTTTAGGTGGTAAGTTACAAGCCATAAAAAAAGCCGCAATTGCGGCTTTTTTTATGGCAGTAATATCGTTATAACTGGGTGATTAAAAAACCGATACCCGCCACTGTGGCGAGACCAATAACGACAATAATTGCAGTCCATAGTGTATTGCTGGCTTTTTTAACCGTCGACATTTGCTCGGTGGTGCTGCGGTTGCCAACAGAGGTCGGCTTGGTTTTCCAGTTTTTGGAATCAGGACGTGGCTTGGGTGATGTCACTGGTTTTTTAGGGAGGGCTTCTCTAATCATAGTCGCGTTGCTGTCGAGTTCCGCTGACTCTGGCCCCTGAATACGAAAGCGTAATACATCAAAGCGAACGGTGTCTCCTGTTTTTAACTCTGAATCCATGACTTTTACATCGTTGACATAAGTGCCATTAGATGAACCCAGATCGCGTATTTGTAACTTATTGCCTTTGACCGCCAGCTCAGCATGACGTCTGGATAAATGGGTGCCGGGTATAGTGATATCGCAGCTGGCATCTCTACCTAACACCGCGTGGCCGTTTATTCTAAATCGTTGGCCTACTAGCCAATCGCCCTCAGCGACCAATTCCCAAATTGCAGTACTGCTTTTGGCAGGGTTGAACGGGTTGTCTTCTTGGATTGCCAACGTAATTCTCCGTAGCTACTTATTTCTATCTATGCTTTTTAGCAGAAAATTTAGCAATGGTCACTGTCTATAGCATTATTAATGCTTGTTCTAGCGTCTATACTTTAGCTCATAAAATAACTATTGATAAATATGAGTCGCTTTTGTCTTCGATACCTCCGCTAGAGTTGCCTGGATACCAGATAAAGAATCCCTTGGGTGAAGGGGGCATGGCGGTTGTGTATCTTGCTGTGCAGCAATCGCTTGATCGCCCAGTGGCTATTAAAGTCTTGAATACCACGCTATTGGCGGATCCCATTGTAGAATCCCAGTTTCAGCAGGAGTCCTTACTTGTTGCCGGACTCAATCATCCCAATATTATTCAGGTCTATGACCAGGGCACATTGGTAGACAGTGATGGTCAAGCGCACCCTTATTTTGTCATGCAGTATGTCAAAAGCATCACTTTAACCGCAATTACAAAGCGTGCTGATGTTTCCTGTCACGTAAACTCGATATTGTAGTCCAAATCTGCAAAGCCTTGTCCTATGCGCACCGTAATGGCGTAGTACACCGTGATATTAAACCTGCCAATATTTTGGTTGATTATGACGGTCATGTGCGGGTGGTTGATTTCGGTATTGCCGGTTATTTCAAAAAGCTGGCTAATGCTAATGGCCAGCAAACTCAGTCTGTGATTATGGGCACCCCTGCTTATATGTCGCCTGAGCAGGCTGACCCGGAAGCCGAGGCAAGCTATCTCAGTGATATTTATTCGCTTGGGGTTTTGATGCATGAATTGTTTTTAGGTTTTCGTCCTGACGAGAAAAAGTCAGTGACTCAGCATTTAGCCAAAGCGCTAATGGATATTATCAGGCAGTGTTTGCATACTGATTTGAAACAGCGACCCCAATCTGCTGAGGAAGTAGAGCGCCGCTTACTGTTATTGTTACAAGGTAAGCATTTAGCTAATCCCTTATGGGAAAAGAGCGCCAGCGCGACCAGTTACCCGATAATTACAAATTACTTGATGTGCTGAAAGAAAATCAATTTGGCGCCAGCTACTTAGTGAGCGAGCCAAAACGTCAACAGTGGTTGGTTGTAAAAAAACAACAGATCGCTTATGAAGGTAATGCTTATATTACGGCAACTGCTTTAGCTAAATTATCGCATCCACATATAGCAAGGATTCATGGCACCGCAAGAAATGACCGTGTGTTTATTGTAGTGATGGAATACGTCACTGGCGGTAGTTTGCAGGAACGATTAACCCAGGCCTTTTCATTGGATCGATGGTTGTTATTAGCCCAACAAATATGCAAAGGCCTTCATGAAGCCCATCAACTTGGCTTATTACATGGTAATCTTCGCCCCAGTAATATTCTGGTGGAGACATCCACGCATATAAAACTGACGGATTTTGGTTTTGATGATCATAGTGTCGGTACTGGCATCGACTGGTATCAACCGCTGCATGAACAGTGCTCAGTGGCCTCTGATATTTTTTCCGCGGGTGCAGTATTATTTCACTTATTGACTGGAGAAATAATTCTCCAGAACGGAAAAGGTATCAAGAACATTGATGCGTTAAGTATTTTACCTGGACCGCTTGAGAAAATTGTTAGTAAGATGCTGGCGGTAAATCCTGATAAGCGTTACAGCAACATTGAGCAGGTAAGGGTGGCGTTACAAACCTTTTGCGAAACAGAAGAAACGATCAAAATACAAGCCGAGCCTGCACAGGATAAACTTCATCGGGGCAATAAGCGGTGGCATCGGCTGGCTAAAGCGGGCTTGATTTTAGCGGGATTGTTTTTTGTCGCTGAAATTTTCTGGTTGCTGGATTTATTCGGGCCATTAAGAGACGCCATTGGCTTGTAGCGCCTCAACAAAGGCGTTAGCCGCATTGCTAAGGCTGCGATTGGGATGCACAACATAACCTAACGTTCGATGTAATTTTAGATCATCAATGTCTAATACTTTAAGACTGTCATCAATCATCGTGTGTGGCAGCACACTCCAGCCCAATCCTATCGACACCATCATTTTTATCGTTTCCAAATAGTTTGTTGCCATTGAGACATCGAGCTTTAACGAATGCTGTTGAAATAATGCTTTTATAATTTGCCCAGTGTATGTATTCAGGCCAGGTAAGATTGCCGGAAATTGACTGAGGGTAGTGATGTCAGCACGGCCTGATTGCGCCAGTGGGTGGTCTGGCGATACGGTAACCAGTAATTTATCTTGCCAGACCGGCTGGCGGCGTAACGGGCTATTGTCTGCCGGGTCCAGTGTGACTACACCTAGCTCAATCTGACCATGCATCACTTGTTCATGTGCCTCTTCGGAATCCATAAAATCTATATCAAAATGGACATTGGGGTGTTGGCGTGTAAAGGCTTGTAATACGGGCGGTAAACGATGCAGGCCAATATGGTGACTGATACCAATCCGTAACTGGCCACTTATATCACCCTGTAAATCATCAATGCTGCGTTTCGCCTCCTGCACTGCCAGCAGGATTTGCCGGGCTTTGGGGAGCAGCGAATGGCCGGCTTCAGTTAGCTGTACAGTGCGATTGATGCGGTCGAAGAGCTTGCAATCCAGTTGGCTTTCAAGCGCTGCGATCCGCTTGCTGACGGCTGGCTGTGTTAAGTGCAGTATTTCTGCGGCGTGAGAAAAAGAGCTGGTTTCGGCCACTTCCACAAAGGCCTTTAAGTTTTGGGTATCCATGGTGGGTTGTTTGCTTGCCTTTTTACTATGAATTACTTAATGGAATTCAATCTATGAATAATATGAATTTGTTTTATTCTAGCGCCGCGCTTAAAATTCGTCCACTTAAACGCCATATTCAAATGAGGTAACTTATGAGCGCGAAAACCCTCTATGACAAATTGTGGGACGCCCACTTGGTCAAGCAGCGGGACGATGGTACTGCGTTGATTTATATCGACCGGCAATTAGTCCATGAAGTCACGTCCCCTCAGGCTTTTGAAGGGTTGCGTCTCGCAGGCCGCAAGTTATGGCGCTCGGATGCCAACTTGGCGACCCCTGATCACAATGTACCTTCGCTGAAATCTGAGCGTGATGGCGGTGTTGCCGGTATTGTCGAGGATATCTCACGTATTCAAGTTCAGACCCTGGATGATAATTGTGATGAATTTGGTATTCCAGAGTTTGAGATTAACGATATTCGTCAGGGTATTGTCCATGTAATTGGTCCTGAGCAGGGTGCCACATTGCCAGGCATGACCGTAGTCTGTGGCGACTCTCACACCGCAACCCATGGCGCCTTGGGTGCTTTGGCACATGGTATTGGTACTTCTGAAGTTGAGCATGCACTGGCAACCCAGTGTTTGATTCAGAAAAAAATGAAGAATATGCAGGTCAATGTCGATGGTGTGCTGAACCCTGGTGTTACCCCGAAAGACGTGATTCTTGCCATTATTGGCACCATCGGAACAGCGGGTGGCAATGGCCATGCGATTGAGTTTGCCGGCAGTGTGTTCCGTAATATGTCGATTGAAGGCCGCATGACGGTTTGTAATATGGCGATTGAAGGCGGTGCTCGCGTGGGTATGGTCGCGGTTGATGAGACCACTATCGACTATGTAAAGGGGCGTCCCTTTAGCCCCAAGGGTGACGACTGGGACAAGGCGGTCAGCTGGTGGAAGACCTTACACAGTGATGACGGTGCACATTTTGATCGCGTGGTTACTATTGATGCTTCAAGCATAGTGCCGCAAGTGACATGGGGTAATTCCCCGGAAATGGTGACCGGTATTAATGGCATTGTACCTAACCCTGCTGATATCGCTGATCCTGCGAAAAAAGCCGCCACTGAGCGTGCTTTGCAATACATGGGTTTAACCGGTGGCATGTCAATTACTGACATTAAACTCGACTGTGTATTTATAGGTTCCTGTACCAATTCCCGCATCGAAGATTTACGAGCTGCGGCAAAAGTTGCCAAGGGTAAAAAAGTCGCCAGCAATGTTAAGCGCGTATTAGTTGTGCCTGGGTCGGGCTTGGTCAAAGCGCAAGCTGAGGCGGAAGGTCTTGATAAAGTTTTTCTGGATGCGGGTATGGAGTGGCGTGAACCGAGTTGCTCTATGTGTCTGGCTATGAATTCTGACAAATTAGGGGCAGGGGAACACTGTGCATCGACTTCAAACCGAAATTTTGAAGGTCGCCAGGGCTTTGGTGGGCGCACCCACTTGGTTAGTCCTGAAATGGCCGCAGCAGCAGCCATTGCCGGTCACTTTGTTGACGTTCGCGACGTCATGTAATCAGCGCACAAAGAAGAGAGATTAACGATGAAAAGTTTTACTACAGTTACCGGCTTGGTTGCACCCATGGATCGCGCCAATGTTGATACCGATATGATTATGCCCAAGCAATTCCTTAAATCGATTAAGCGTTCGGGTTTTGGTCCCTTTATGTTTGATGAGCTGCGCTATTTGGATGAAGGGCAGCCTGATATGGATTGTTCATCACGACCAAAAAACCCTGACTTCCCGTTAAACTTCGATCGTTATCAAGGTGCGGAAGTATTGCTGGCCCGTGATAATTTTGGTTGCGGTTCTAGCCGTGAACATGCGCCTTGGGCGATTGAGGATTATGGCTTTCGTGCGTTGATTGCGCCTAGCTTTGCTGACATTTTCTTCAACAACTGTTTTAAAAATGGATTGTTACCCATTGCGTTAGATGCCGCTATTGTAGATCAGTTATTTCAGGAAATGTATGCAGAAGAGGGCTATAAGCTCACCATCGATTTACAGGCGCAAATTATTCGGAAACCCAATGGTGATGAAATCCCGTTTGAAGTCGATGGATTTCGCAAACACTGTTTGCTAAATGGTTTGGATGATATTGGTATTACCTTGCAAGATGCGGATGCTATTAAAACCTTTGAAACCGAGTGGCAAAAAAAATCCCCCTGGTTGTTTGGGGCCGGTCAGTAACGACCTGCAACAATAGTAAAACAAAGGGGGCTTTAAGCCTCCTTTGTCATATTATGAAGTTTAAAATTTATAAACACATAACATTAAGTGTTTACTGAGTATAGGTGGCAATGTGACTGTAAGTAGAAAAGTATTAGTAATTTCCGGTGATGGTATTGGCCCTGAGATTACCGTAGAAACCCGCAAGGTGCTTGATGTACTGAACCAGCGGATGGATTTGGGAATAGAATTTGATGAGGCGTTGTTAGGCGGTGCTGCTCTTGATGTTACTGGCATACCCATGCCTGCCGAAACGCTTGACAAAGCAAAAGCTTCCGACGCTATTTTATTTGCTGCCATCGGTGGCCCCAAGTGGGATGCTGTTGGCCGTGATTTACGCCCGGAAAAAGGTTTGTTGCAATTTCGTTCGGCGCTGGAATTGTTTGGTAATTTACGTCCCGCTATTTTGTACCCACAACTTGCCGATGCCTCTTCGCTAAAGCCCGAAGTGGTAGCTGGTCTCGATATTTTAATTGTCCGTGAATTAACCGGTGGTATTTATTTTGGCGAGCCGCGCGGTATTCGCACATTAGAAAACGGCGAGCGAGAGGGCTATAACACTTACAAATACAATGAGTCTGAAATTCGTCGCATCGGTAAAATGGCCTTTGAAGCTGCGCAAAAGCGCGGTGGTAAATTATGTTCCGTCGACAAATCGAATGTATTGGAAGCCACTATTTTATGGCGCGAAGTGATGCAGGAAATGGCGGCAGACTACCCAGACGTTGAGCTGTCACATATGTATGTGGATAACGCGGCAATGCAACTGGTGCGTGCGCCTAAACAGTTTGATGTAATTGTTACCGGAAATATGTTTGGCGATATCCTCTCAGACGCGGCGGCTATGTTGACCGGTTCGATTGGTATGTTGCCATCTGCGGCGCTGGATAAAAATGGTCGTGGCATGTATGAACCCTGTCATGGTTCGGCACCCGATATAGCTGGGCAAGGTAAAGCGAATCCATTGGCGATGATTTTATCGGCAGCGATGATGTTGCGGTATTCTTTAGGCGCTATTGAGGCCGCCAATGCCATCGAAGCTGCTGTCGGTAGCGTGTTAGATGCGGGTTTGCGAACCGGCGATATTTATTCTGCTGGCACTACCTTAGTCAGTACCAGTGAAATGGGTGATGCGGTTGCCGCAGCACTATAGAAAACTTTAGGTGTAAGGAAGAGAGTAACGTAATGAAAAAAGTAGGTTTTGTAGGTTGGCGCGGCATGGTTGGTTCTGTATTGATGGAGCGCATGCTGGCAGAAGGGGACTTTGATTTTATTGAAGAGCCTATCTTCTTTACCACGTCTAACGTTGGAGGTCAGGGGCCTGATATTGGTAAAGCCATCGCGCCATTGCACGATGCCAATGATATTAAGGCGTTGAGCCAGTTGGATGCGATTGTCTCTTGTCAGGGTGGAGACTATACCAAATCAGTATTTGCGCAGTTACGCAGTAATGGCTGGGATGGTTATTGGATTGATGCAGCCTCGAGTTTACGGATGGCGGATGATGCATTGATCATCCTTGATCCTGTCAATATGGATATCATCAAGGACGGCTTGAATAATGGGGTTAAAAACTTTGTTGGTGGTAACTGCACGGTTAGCCTGATGCTGATGGCTATGGGCGGTTTGTTCAAGCACGACGTGGTTGAGTGGATGAGTGCAATGACTTATCAGGCTGCCAGCGGTGCTGGCGCCCAGAATATGCGTGAGTTGATTGCGCAAATGGGGGCCATAGAATCCAGTGTGACCAGTGAGCTGGCAGATCCTGCTAGCGCCATTCTCGACATTGATCGTAAAGTAGTTGCGACTATGCGGGACGGGGATTTCCCTACTGATAATTTTGGTGCGCCTTTGGCCGGAAGCTTGCTTCCATGGATTGATACCCAACTTGAAAATGGCCAGAGTCGTGAAGAGTGGAAGGGGCAGGCCGAGACCAATAAGCTGCTTGGGCGTACGCATATCGTGCCAGTTGACGGTATTTGTGTGCGAATTGGGGCTATGCGCTGTCACAGCCAGGCGTTAACCGTAAAGTTGAAGCGCGATCTGCCGATGGATGAAATAGAATCCATGCTAGCCGAGGCGAATGACTGGGTTAAGGTCGTGCCTAACCAGCGTGATCTCTCGCTGCAGGAGTTAACTCCAACAGCAGTTACCGGTTCACTGCATGTGCCAGTAGGGCGCTTACGTAAAATGAATATGGGGCCAGAGTACCTGTCAGCCTTTACCGTTGGCGATCAGTTATTGTGGGGGCGGCAGAGCCACTGCGTCGCATGCTGCGGATATTGATTGAGCGTTAACAGCACGCGTCAATCGTTATTAATTTTAGCGGCTACTTGAGTGTGCAATTTAGGTTATGGGCTGTTTATTGGCTCAATAATAAAGCGTCTGATTAATACACTTACGGCAATTTGTGCGCCATGTCTGAAAAAAAGTATAAAAGAGCTGCCGATCATTCCCCATGATCGGCCGAATTCTTGCTAAAACTCTATTTCTCACTAATACTTACGTGAAATAGTAAAACTCTATTCTAGCTTTGGGATTGTGTATTTTTTGTCTAAAGTAACAATAAAATTACTCTGGCAGTGGCGACTTGGCACAACTAATAGTTATAACGAAATTTTAACCCATGATTAGGGTCGCTGTATTAGCGGCTTATTCACTCGGTAAAGAAGGGACGGAATATGGTACGTAATAAGCTTGCAGCAGCGATTGCAGCGATTGGGGCATTGCAGGCAGGCCTGGTAAATGCATTGGGAATGGGGGATTTCTCCCTGAACTCTGCGCTCAACCAGCCATTAAATGCTGAAATTCGCTTATTAAATACTGAAGATCTGGATCCAAGTCAGGTTAAGGTAAAACTTGCCAGTAATTCAGATTTTGCCAATGCCGGGGTTAGTCGTGAGTTCTTCCTAACCAACCTTAAGTTCAAAGTTGTAATGGACGGTAAAGGCGGCGGTGTAATTAAGGTCTTTACTCGTGAACCTGTGCTTGAACCTTATCTTAATTTCTTAATAGAAGCGCATTGGCCTAGCGGTCGCCTGATGCGCGAATATACCGTTCTTCTCGACCTTCCCGTATTCAGTGATAGTGAGGCCGCGCCAGTAAAAGCGGCCCAAGCTGCTCCTTCTAAGGCTTCTGCCAGACCTGTAACCCCTTCATCTTCAAACCGCCCAGCAGTACAAACTTCCCCCGGCAGACTCTGCAACAGGGTGAATTAACGGCTGGAGAGAAATACCGGGTTAAAAATGACGATACATTATGGGAAATAGCCGTTAAGAGTCGTCCTGCTCAAGGGGTCTCAGTACAACAAACGATGGTAGGTATTCAGGCGCTTAACCCGGATGCTTTTATCAACGGTAATATCAATCGACTCAAGGCCGGTTCGGTATTGCGATTACCAACCGCTCAAGAGATATCTGTTTCTGATCGTCAGGCTGTAGGTGAAGTCGCCAGCCAGAATCGAGCTTGGCGCCAAGGGGATGATGCTGTTGCTCCACAGCTGGATGCGACAGCATCGAAGCCGGGATCAAGTGTTGCTGCAACAGAACAGCCTCGTTTATCGATAGCGACAGGTGGAAATACTGATCGTGCAGCTGATGGCGCTGGCGATATTGACTCAAAAGGAAGCCAGGCATTGCAAAATGAGCTGGCTGTTACTGCTGAGGCGCTGGATAAAAGCGCGCGTGAAAAAGAGGAGTTGGCGCAAAACCTAGCTCATATGGAAGAAAAACTGGCGACAATGCAGCGCTTGCTGGAATTAAAAGATGACCAGTTAGCGAGCATGCAAGCCAATGCAGGTGACCAACCGGAGCCAGTCGCCGAGCCCAGTCCCGCAGTAGAGGAAAAACCTAAACCCGCCAAGCCACCAGCCCCAGCTCCTGAGCCAGATTCAATGTTCAGTGATCCCTTGGTTTTAGGCGGTGCGGCTGCGTTGTTGTTATTACTAGCAGCGGGCGTGGTAGTTATGCGTCGTCGCCAGAGCGATGAAGGCGATGCTGATACTATTGATTTTATTGAAGAGGAGCCTCTGGCCGATACTTCTCTGGACGAGATATCAGCGGAAGAGACTGCCCCATTCATGGAGGAAGAGCTTGATACTACGGATGATTTAGTCGCCGAGCTTGAGCAACAAATTGCTGCTGACAACGCCGCTGAGGCTGCGCTTGCTGCTGAACAGGAAGATCAGGAAGTTGCCGCGGAAAGTGCGCCTGCTTTGCAAGCTGAAACCGGTGATGTGGTTGCAGAAGCCGAGATTTATATTGCCTACGGTCGCTATCAGCAAGCTATCGACTTATTAAGAGGCGCTATTGGCAAGGAGCCTAATCGTAGTGATTTGCAGGTTAAGTTATTGGAAGTTTGTGTTGAAACTCGCGATAAGCCAAGTTTTCAGCAGCAGTTTGTTGCTTTGCAGGCATTGGGCGATGAAGCCGCAATCGCTGATGTTAAAGAGATGCTTTCTACTGTAGACGGTGTTTCTGACTGGCTTAATGATTTACCAGGCTCCATGGATGATTTCACCGACGAGGATATGGATGCCGATTTACTTGATGACGGATTAATAGCTGAGCCAGCCGCTGCGGATATCCAATTAGATTTAGATGATGATTTAGATATTGATCTTGAATTAGATGGTTTGGATCTTGATACCGACGATGTGGATTTCGGTAGTACCATGGAAACCGATGCTGTTAGCGATGCGGATCTCGAGCTACATGATCTGGGTCTGGATGAATCCTTTGACGAAACAGACGCCGGTGATTTTGCAGCAGAGCTGGATTTAGGCGAGCTGGAGGCAGAAGCAGAGGAAGACTCCTTTACTGCGGATAAGACTGTGCAGATGGATGCTGCTGCTATACAGGCTGAACTTGCTGCCCAAACAGAATCTACAGAGAATAACCTTGATCTTGACCTTGATGGCGACCTTGATCTGGATTCCCTGGACGATACAGACTTGGGGGATCTCGAGGCTGAGTTTGGTGAAATTGGTGATGTTAAGGCTGATCTCGATATTGCCGAGTCTGAATTGGAGCCACTTGCAGAAGAGCTTGAATCAGATACAGAAACCACTACTGCAGAGTTAGAAGCAGATATCGATTTCGATGACATGGATTTTGACCTGGAGGCATCCGCAGATAACGATGTTCCTGTATTGGCTGAGTTTGACGCTGAGCCCGAAACAGCTGAGCCGCCACCGGTAGAAACTGATAAAGGCTTTGACGAATCAGTAACTACACCAGCGGGCTCTGAAGATGATTTTGATTTTCTCGCTGATACTGATGAGGTAGCTACCAAGCTTGATTTAGCCAGAGCCTACATTGATATGGGTGATACCGAAGGGGCGCGCGACATTCTTGATGAAGTGCTACAAGAGGGCAATGATGAGCAGAAGCAAGAAGCAACAGCACTGGTTGATCGTATCGAATAATTAATAAGTGCTTAATCATCGCTATAGCATAGCGGGAACAGTGTAAACTGTTCCCGCTTTTTGTTTTAATCGGCACCAATTTTAGTCTCATCTCGCTAACATCCAACAAGAGCTTTCAGTTTGTTTACCGATCAATTTAACCCTGGTGATACAGTAGCAATGGCCATAAGCTACGATGGTAGCGCCTATCACGGGTGGCAGGCGCAACGTAAGCCACAAGTGGCTACGGTGCAGGAAGAGCTTGAAAAAGCGCTCAGCCAAGTTGCTAATAACCCCGTTAAAGTGCAGTGTGCCGGTCGTACCGATGCCGGTGTTCACGCTAGCTATCAGGTAGTGAATTTTGAAAGTCCGGTTGCGCGAGGAGAAAAAGCCTGGGTCACTGGCACTAACACCTTGATGCCTCGCAATATTGCTGTGCAATGGGCCAAGCAGGTCCCTGCTGATTTTAATGCCCGCTTTTCAGCGACGGCGCGCCGTTATCGCTACATTATTTTGAATACAACCGCACGTCCCGCGTTATTACAATCCGGCGTTACCTGGGAGAGTCGGCAGCTCGACCATAATTTAATGCATGAAGCCGCCCAGCATCTTATTGGGGAATTGGATTTTACCTCCTATAGGGCTGTGGCATGTCAATCCAACACGGCCATGCGCAACATTCACTTTATTGAAGTGAGTCGACGTGGAGAGATGGTTATTATTGATATTCAGGCGAACGCTTTCTTACTGCATATGGTGCGTAATATAACTGGAGTACTGTTAGAAATTGGTAAAGGTAATCAGCCATCTTCATGGGCTAAAGCTGTGTTAGCAGCCAAAGATAGAACCGTTGCCGCCGCTACGGCACCGCCACAGGGTTTATATTTAGTCGGGGTTAGCTATCCTGAGCATTATGGTTTACCAGTGTATGCTCCCGGGCCTTATTTTATCACTGAATAAAAGATTCTCCTTTCTTATTGCAGACAGCATAGCCTGCAGTTTGTTACCATGGTGCTTTATTCCGGCAGGCTAATTTAATGCGTGGTAGCCGGTTGGTCAGTCAATAAAATAGTATTCAGAAACCTTGATCCCACCGTGAATCGAACTCGTATAAAAATATGTGGTATTACGCGTCCAGAAGATGCCGTCGCTGCTGTTGAAGCAGGGGCAGATGCTATTGGTCTGGTATTTTATGCCCCTAGTAGCCGTGCCGTGAGTATCGATCAGGCAGCAAAAATATGTTCGGTTTTACCTGCCTTTGTTTCCATTGTGGCTCTAACCGTTAATGCTGATCTGCCATTGTTGCAACAAATCGATAAATACTTACCTATTAGTTTGTATCAATATCACGGTGACGAAAACGCTGCTGATTGCATGCAGCTAGGTCGGCCTTATATGAAAGCGCTAAGGATGCGCCCAGATATAGTGTTGCTGGATGAAATTGCCAGCTTTTCGTCCGCCCAGGCAATTTTATTAGATGCTTACCAGCCTGGCGTTCCTGGCGGTACCGGTGAACGATTTGACTGGCAGCGGATACCACCACAAATTCGGCCACAAATTGTATTGGCGGGCGGTTTACAACCAGACAATATTGAGCAGGCGGTGAGCAGTGTTAAGCCATTCGCGGTTGACGTGAGTGGTGGCGTTGAAGAGTCTCCGGGAATTAAAAGTTCAGAAAAAATTATGCAATTTATTCAAGGCGTACAATGTGCTGATCGCTTGGCACTCGCCGGTTAATAATGGTGGCAATACAAAATGACAAGCAGTAAAACAAAATCGGCAGTAGATTATGCTGCAGTTCCTGACGCTCAAGGCCACTTTGGTGAGTATGGCGGCCGTTTTGTTTCAGAAACGTTGATGCAGGCTCTGGACGAGCTTGAAACCAGTTATAAAAAATTATCCAAAGACCCGGCCTTTCAAGCAGAATTCGATCAGGATTTGGCTCACTATGTTGGCCGTCCATCACCTTTATATTTTGCTAGACGCTGGACTGAGCAGCTCGGTGGTGCAAAAATTTATTTAAAGCGCGAAGACTTGAATCATACCGGTGCGCATAAAATCAATAACACTATTGGTCAAGCGCTGTTAGCAAAATACTCGGGTAAATCCCGTATCATCGCTGAAACCGGAGCGGGGCAGCATGGCGTAGCGACTGCGACAATTGCTGCCAGATTAGGTATGGAGTGCCAGGTATTCATGGGGGCTGAAGATGTACAGCGACAGTCCCTCAATGTTTACCGTATGAAACTGCTTGGTGCCGAAGTGATACCAGTGACATCCGGTTCCAAAACATTAAAAGACGCTATGAATGAAGCTATGCGCGATTGGGTCACTAACGTTGATGATACTTTTTATATTATTGGTACTGCTGCAGGACCTCATCCCTACCCATTATTAGTGCGCGATTTTCAGTCTGTCATTGGCCGTGAAGCTAGAGCACAGTGTTTGGAATTAACTGGCCAATTACCTGATGCACTTATTGCTTGTGTTGGTGGGGGTTCTAACGCTATCGGTCTATTTCATCCCTTTCTCACAGATGAAAATGTCGCCATGTACGGTGTAGAGGCGGGTGGCGATGGTGTGGATACTGGCCGACATGCTGCGCCTTTATCCGCTGGTGAGCCTGGCGTATTACATGGCAATCGTACTTATCTGATGCACGATGAAAACGGACAGATCATTCATACTCACTCAGTTTCTGCAGGGCTGGACTATCCAGGTGTTGGCCCAGAGCACTCATGGTTAAAAGATATTAAACGTGTAAATTACGTTGCAATTAATGATGACGAAGCTTTAGCCGGTTTTCGCGGCCTAACTAAAATTGAAGGTATTATGCCAGCGTTAGAATCCAGTCATGCAGTGGCTTATGCTAACAAGCTGGCACCCACTATGGATAAAGACCAAATTATTATTATTAATTTATCTGGCCGTGGCGACAAAGACATTCATACCGTGGCAGGCATCGATGGTATTACTATTTAATCTCGTTGCTTTGGCAACTATCAAGATAGGAGATAATTCTTGAGTCGTATTGCTGCTTGTATGCAAGCGTTACAAACGCAGGGCCGCAAGGCATTAATCCCGTATATTGTTGCCGGTGATCCCAACCCGGATTTTACCTTGCCGTTGATGCATCAATTAGTTGCCGATGGCGCTGATATTCTTGAGCTTGGCATTCCATTTTCTGACCCGATGGCCGAAGGCCCGGTCATTCAGTTAGCCCATGAACGGGCGCTGGAATATAACATCAGTCTACGCGATGCGCTGGCCATTGTTGCTCGGTTTCGTGAAACAAACCAGCATACGCCGGTGGTATTAATGGGTTATGCAAACCCGGTAGTAGTGATGGGGTTTGAACAATTTGCTCAGGCCGCAGCTAAAGCAGGCGTAGATGGTTTATTAACGGTTGATATGCCACCGGAAGAGGCAGGCGCTTTAAATACTGCGCTTAAAGCCTCCAATATTGATAGCATATTTTTATTGGCGCCAACGACAACTGCCGCGCGCATTAAGCACATTGCCGAATTAGCCACGGGTTATCTTTACTATGTTTCGCTTAAGGGTGTTACTGGTGCCGGTCATTTGGATGCTGACTCTGTTCGTAATAAATTGACCGAAATTAAAGCCATTACCAACTTACCTGTGATGGTAGGTTTTGGTATTAAAGATGCTGAGTCAGCCTCTACTATTAGCCGTTTGGCTGAAGGCGTAGTAGTAGGCAGTGCACTGGTTCAAAAGGCTGTGGAATTATCACAACAAAATGATAGCAACGCCATCGCTGGCGCTTCAGCGTTGATTGCCGACATGCGTCAGGCAATGGATGCAGTTTAAACTATACTTATTAACACTTAATTTTAACGGGATAACACGATGAGCTGGCTAGATAAAATACTTCCTACCATTGGTCGTACTGGAGAGCAGGATAGAGATCGGCGCACCAGTACCGTACCTGAAGGCTTGTGGAAAAAATGTGTTAAATGTGAGGCGGTTTTGTATCGCCCTGAACTTGAGAAAAATCTCGATGTTTGCCCTAAGTGCGAACATCATATGCGTATTGGTGCCCGTCGCCGCCTTGCTGGTTTTCTCGATGAGGCTGATCAACAAGAAGTACTGGCAAGCATCGAGCCAGTTGATCGCTTGAAATTCAAAGACAAGAAAAAATATAAAGATCGGCTATCTGCTGCGCAAAAATCAACTGGCGAAAAAGATGCGCTTATTGCCGTGCAGGGTAAAGTTAAAGGCGTACCTGTGGTCGTGGTCGCATTTGAATTTAATTTTCTGGGTGGCTCTATGGGTTCTGCTGTCGGTGAAAAATTTACCCAGGCAGCAAATCTGGCGCTCGAACAAAAAATTCCTTTTATCTGTTTTTCTGCTTCCGGTGGCGCCCGTATGCAAGAGGCTTTAATTTCATTAATGCAGATGGCGAAAACCAGCGCAGTTTTGGAGCGCCTTAAGCTTAATGGAGTACCGTATATTTCTGTAATGACCGATCCGATTTACGGTGGTGTGTCGGCAAGCCTGGCTTTGCTTGGTGATATTAATATTGCCGAACCTGATGCCCGCGCTGGTTTTGCCGGCCCGAATATTATTGAACAAACCATTCGCCAAAAACTACCGCCGGGCTTCCAGCGTAGTGAGTTTTTATTAGCTCATGGTGCAATCGATATGATCGTTCATCGGAAAGATATGCGTGATACTTTGGCCAATCTATTATCCATGCTTACACGGCGTGCTGCTGCTTAGGCGTTTCTTTTTACATGCGCTTTAATCTACTGCAGGACTGGCTGAGCTGGCTTGAGTCCTGCCACCCTTCTGAAATTGAACTTGGTCTAACGCGTGTTGGCACTGTTGCCAGCACCATGGGGCTTGATTTATCTGAATGTAAAGTCGTTACGGTTGCTGGCACTAATGGCAAAGGCTCCTGTGTCGCCAGCTTAAACACATTACTGCGCTCTGCGGGTTACCGTGTGGGCTGTTTTACTTCACCGCATTTTTTAGAATATAACGAGCGAATTGTTGTTAATGACAAACGCGCTACAGATCAACAAATTAGTGCAGCATTTGATGCTATAGATCAGGCTAGAGCTGATATCAGTTTAACGTATTTTGAATTTGGTACGCTCGCAGCATTCTATATTTTTCAGCAAAGTGAATTGGATGTAGTCATTCTTGAAGTGGGGCTTGGTGGGCGATTGGATGCGGTCAATATTATTGATGCCGATATTGCTGTTGTCACTAGCATTGATATTGATCATGAAGAGTGGCTGGGTAATGATCGTGAAGTTATTGGACGCGAAAAAGCCGGTATATTTAGAGCAGGGCGTTACGCTATTTCAGCGGGTTATTCGCCACCTCAATCTTTACAGCAAGCCGCTGCTGAGTGCGGTGCCATACTCTTGCAAGCCGGCGATGATTTCACCTTTAATGCGGATAAAGGCTGCTGGTCCGGACAAAACCTGTCATCTCAACCCATACAATTAACTGCATTACCGGCAGTGCAACTGCCAACCGAAAGCGTTTCGGCTGCTATTCAGGCATTGCATTTACTTGATCTACCTATTGCATCGGTGGATTACCAAGTGCTGGCCGCTACCGCCCTGACAGGTCGTTTTCAGCAGCTTCGTATCGCTGGCAAGCACGTCATCATGGATGTTGCCCATAATCCAGCTGCTGCGACCCATCTTGCTCATCAGTTGCTGGTTAACGTTTGCCAAGGTCGAACATTCGCTCTTTTTGCAGTCATGGCTGATAAGGATATTCCCGGCATTATCTGTGCCATTGAGCCACAGATAGATAGCTGGTATTTAGCGGATTTACCGCACACGTCCAGAGCTATGTCTGCTAGCCTGTTAGCCAACGAAGTTGTTAAACATTCCTCCTCGCAGGTTAGTGTTTGCCATAATATTCAACAAGCATTACAGCAGGTATTATCATTAATGACAGGGCAAGATCGTCTGGTGGTTTTTGGCTCTTTTTTCACCGTGGCTGATGTTCTGGCTTTTAATCAGCAGCCCTCAACAATATTATGAATGAACTATTAGGTAGCATGCATGAATGACGGATTTAAACAGCGTTTAGTGGGCGCAGTGGTGTTGGTGTGCCTCGCATTGATCATGTGGCCACTTATTTTTTCTGATGCTGACCGCATTGCAATGGATCGAACCAGTCAAATACCGCCTACACCGGCTTTTGAAAAATACACTGTCACAGCGCCAGCAAGGCCTCCATCTATTGAGCCAGTGGTCACGCCACAAGAGCAACCCGTCGCAGCGCCAACGCCTAGCCTTCCTAAGGCTGAAGAACCCCCAATTAAACTGACACCAAGGCTGGATTCGCGTAACTTGCCGGAAGCATGGGTGCTGCAAATTGCCAGTTTTTCCGAGACGGCGAATGCCAGAGAATTGACCAAGGCTTTGGTTGAGAAGGGCTATAAAGCCTATACACGTACTGTCACTACCAGTGATGGCCCCTCTACTCGGGTTTATATCGGTCCGAGACTGACTAGTGATGCCTTCGATGACATTATGCCAACCATCAATAAAGCCTATGGTGTTAAGGCCATGGTTGTACGTTACGAACAATAACCAGGGTGTTAGATTTGATCGTTGCAGATAATAAAATTACTAGGGCAGTGACACGCCCTCTGTTAGAATTCGCGCTGTTAATTTGTCGCTCTTATCGTCGTTGAAAACAGGTTGCTAATGAATTGGGCAGATTGGACCATCGTTTCCATTATAACGATCTCCAGTTTATTGAGTATTAAGCGAGGCTTTGTTAAAGAAGCAATCTCGCTAGCAATCTGGGCGCTGGCTTTTTTTATCTCTGTCGCTTTTCATGAGCGATTGGCCGTATTGTTAGAAGATCTTATTACCTCTCCTTCTCTTCGCTATCTGTTATCATTCGCCGTTCTTTTTGCAGCCACCCTCGTGGTTGGTGCCATGGTCAAATATTTAGTTGGCGAGTTGGTAAAGATGACCGGGCTTAGTGGTACCGATAGACTTTTTGGTATGGCATTTGGATTTGTCCGTGGCGTCATTATTGTGATGGCATTGTTGATATTATCGCCAATGGCTGTCCCGGTTAATAATGATGGCTGGTGGCAGCAATCGTTATTAATCCCGCATTTTTTATTGATTGAGCATTGGTGTAAAGACAGCTTCAGTTTTTTACTTGAGTTTTTTGGCCAGTGGTTATAACTATCTTCCCGGATTGGGGATAGCTAAATTTATGGATAGTGTTGTTAACTCTACAATAGCATTGTAGCTTGATGAGGTTTAAACCATGTGTGGCATTGTAGGTATAGTCGCCAAGTCTAATGTAAACCAGGAACTCTATGATGCGCTTACCGTGCTGCAACATCGCGGCCAGGATGCCGCTGGCATTGTTACTTTTGATAACGGCCGATTAAACCAGCGTAAAGGTAATGGGTTAGTTAAGGATGTGTTTCACACTCGCCACATGCAGCGTTTGACCGGTAATATTGGTATTGGCCATGTGCGCTACCCAACAGCAGGAAGTTCCAGCCCCGCTTTGGCACAACCGTTTTATGTCAATTCCCCTTACGGTATCAGTCTGGCTCACAACGGTAATTTAACTAACTCTGCAGAGTTAAGTCGCGAGTTATTCCAAACAGATCTTCGCCACCTCAATACTGATTCAGATTCTGAAGTACTACTCAATATTTTTGCCCATGAATTACAAAAGCTCGGTAAATTAGCGCCATCTGCTGAAGATATTTCAATGCAGTCACTGCTGTGCATAACCGCTGCAAAGGTGGTTATGCCGTAGTGGCAATGGTTGCCAATTACGGTATTGTGGCTTTTCGTGACCCGCATGGTATTCGTCCAGTGGTATACGGTGAGCGTGTCACCGCTACCGGCAAAGAGTATATGGTTGCTTCCGAAAGCGTTGCGTTGGATGTCCTGGGTTTTAAACTCGTTGGCGATGTCCCGGCAGGTGGCGCTGTTTATATCGATACTGACGGCCATCTACACACTCGCCAATGTGCAGAAAACACGATTACTACCCCGTGTATTTTTGAGCATGTCTATTTCGCTCGCCCTGATTCCATTATTGATGGTATTTCTGTTTATAAATCCCGTCTACGACAGGGTGAAAAACTAGCCGCTAAAGTGTTAGAGCTGCGGCCTGATCATGATATTGATGTAGTCGTGCCAATTCCAGACTCCAGCCGCATAGCTGCTCAATCAATGGCGCACAAGCTTGGCGTTAAATTCCGCGAAGGTTTGGTCAAAAATCGCTATATCGGCCGTACGTTTATCATGCCGGGTCAAAGTCAACGAAAAAAATCGGTGAAACAAAAGCTCAATACCAT
>NZ_FQLF01000003.1 GCF_900120175.1 Oceanicoccus sp. KOV_DT_Chl | reverse complement strand
AAAAAAAAAAAAAAAAAAAAAAAAAAAAAAAAAAAAAAAAAAAAAAAAAAAAAAAAAAAAAAAAAAAAAAAAAAAAAAAAAAAAAAAAAAAAAAAAAAAAAAAAAAAAAAAAAAAAAAAAAAAAAAAAAAAAAAAAAAAAAAAAAAAAAAAAAAAAAAAAAAAAAAAAAAAAAAAAAAAAAAAAAAAAAAAAAAAAAAAAAAAAAAAAAAAAAAAAAAAAAAAAAAAAAAAAAAAAAAAAAAAAAAAAAAAAAAAAAAAAAAAAAAAAAAAAAAAAAAAAAAAAAAAAAAAAAAAAAAAAAAAAAAGAAAAAAAAAAAAAAAAAAAAAAAAAAAAAAAAAAAAAAAAAAAAAAAAAAAAAAAAAAAAAAAAAAAAAAAAAAAAAAAAAAAAAAAAAAAAAAAAAAAAAAAAAAAAAAAAAAAAAAAAAAAAAAAAAAAAAAAAAAAAAAAAAAAAAAAAAAAAAAAAAAAAAAAAAAAAAAAAAAAAAAAAAAAAAAAAAAAAAAAAAAAAAAAAAAAAAAAAAAAAAAAAAAAAAAAAAAAAAAAAAAAAAAAAAAAAAAAAAAAAAAAAAAAAAAAAAAAAAAAAAAAAAAAAAAAAAAAAAAAAAAAAAAAAAAAAAAAAAAAAAAAAAAAAAAAAAAAAAAAAAAAAAAAAAAAAAAAAAAAAAAAAAAAAAAAAAAAAAAAAAAAAAAAAAAAAAAAAAAAAAAAAAAAAAAAAAAAAAAAAAAAAAAAAAAAAAAAAAAAAAAAAAAAAAAAAAAAAAAAAAAAAAAAAAAAAAAAAAAAAAAAAAAAAAAAAAAAAAAAAAAAAAAAAAAAAAAAAAAAAAAAAAAAAAAAAAAAAAAAAAAAAAAAAAAAAAAAAAAAAAAAAAAAAAAAAAAAAAAAAAAAAAAAAAAAAAAAAAAAAAAAAAAAAAAAAAAAAAAAAAAAAAAAAAAAAAAAAAAAAAAAAAAAAAAAAAAAAAAAAAAAAAAAAAAAAAAAAAAAAAAAAAAAAAAAAAAAAAAAAAAAAAAAAAAAAAAAAAAAAAAAAAAAAAAAAAAAAAAAAAAAAAAAAAAAAAAAAAAAAAAAAAAAAAAAAAAAAAAAAAAAAAAAAAAAAAAAAAAAAAAAAAAAAAAAAAAAAAAAAAAAAAAAAAAAAAAAAAAAAAAAAAAAAAAAAAAAAAAAAAAAAAAAAAAAAAAAAAAAAAAAAAAAAAAAAAAAAAAAAAAAAAAAAAAAAAAAAAAAAAAAAAAAAAAAAAAAAAAAAAAAAAAAAAAAAAAAAAAAAAAAAAAAAAAAAAAAAAAAAAAAAAAAAAAAAAAAAAAAAAAAAAAAAAAAAAAAAAAAAAAAAAAAAAAAAAAAAAAAAAAAAAAAAAAAAAAAAAAAAAAAAAAAAAAAAAAAAAAAAAAAAAAAAAAAAAAAAAAAAAAAAAAAAAAAAAAAAAAAAAAAAAAAAAAAAAAAAAAAAAAAAAAAAAAAAAAAAAAAAAAAAAAAAAAAAAAAAAAAAAAAAAAAAAAAAAAAAAAAAAAAAAAAAAAAAAAAAAAAAAAAAAAAAAAAAAAAAAA
>NZ_FQLF01000001.1:600000-784128 GCF_900120175.1 Oceanicoccus sp. KOV_DT_Chl | reverse complement strand
GCAATTTCCCACGGTCCAACTCAACAATCTTGGTCGCCAACTTACGTACCAAGGCCCGATCGTGGGTAATAAACAGCACAGCCCCTTTAAACTCGAGTAATTGTTTTTCCAACCACTGAATGGTTTCTATATCGAGATGGTTGGTAGGCTCATCTAACAATAACAAATCGGGCTGAGTCACAGTGCTTTTGCCAAAGCCACACGGCGGCGCCAACCACCGGAAAGGGATGACATCAGTTTGCCTTCCGGTAACGATAAGCGGCTTAGTACTTCTGAAATTTTCTGCTGAAAACTCCAGCCATCTTTTGCCTCCAATTGATGCTGCAACTGTTCTAACTTTTTTAGCGCGGCCTCATCCATTTCCTGCGCCAGCAATTGATCATACTGATTCAGTAAATCCCCAACTTCGGCTAACCCTGAAGACACTACTTGCATCACAGTTTGGTCATCGGCCTTAGGCAGCTCTTGATCAAGGCGTGAAATTCGGGCGGTGGGTTTATGCCAAATCGTGCCGCCATCAGCTTTAATCTGACCCTCAACTATCTTCATCAATGTGGATTTTCCCGCACCATTGCGACCAACCAGACAAACCCGGTCACCCTTGTACAATTGCAGACTGGCATCCTCCAGCAATACATGATGACCATAGGCCAAATTCAAAGCAGTAATTTTTAACAATGGCATGCAGTGTTCCGATATTTATTGAGAGAATGTTAGCGTGAGGTGAGCCTAGCGAGCGGGAGACACTGAAATGTGAACTAGTTCACATAAGCCAGCATGGATAACACACAGTAATCAAACCTAAAGACGGTTAGTATTTAAACAGCCTTGGTTAAAAATTTTTCTTTAACAAGAGGCTGTAAGTAGTTATTGTGACTACACTTAGGATCTGTAATCGGGCGCTATTCTAACACTGCTGGCAATCATGACCCAAGAGACTCAAACAAAGTATTTTCGCTTTTTTACCCGGAGCTTGTGGCTGGGTCTGTTGGTGCTGTCTATAAACACTGCCAATGCCAGTAATATGCTGACTACTACCGCTGAGGCTGAACACCAACAACTCTATAGACAAACCCTGCTGGCAATTAAGAAAGGGCACAGGACCCGAACCCAGGAAGGCCTGGAACAACTGGCGGAACACCCGCTCTACCCCTATTTGGAAAAAGCCCAGCTAGAAAAAAAATTACGCAGCCTACCCACTGCTGAAGTCACTGATTTTTTATCGCGGCACGGTGATTCAGTGGCTGGAAAACAGCTCCGTAAACGATGGCTGCTAACGCTGGCCCAAAAGAAACAGTGGCAGGCACTGTTAGCTGATTACGACGCCAATGTTGCCAACAACGAATTGCGCTGTTGGCGGCTCGAAGCACTTTATCAATCTGGCCTTGAGCAAGCTGCCTTGGCACAAACTGAATCGCTCTGGCTTAGCGGAGACTCACTACCCGATGCCTGTAACCCTTCATTCAAACGATGGCAGCAAGCAGGGTTTGAAACAGACGCACTCGTTTGGCAACGTATTAATCTAGCCGTAAATGCCAGAAACCTTTTACTCGCCCGCTATTTATCCAACCACGCTTCTGCAGAATTAAAACCTTATAGCCGCAGACTACTGAGCGTTCATCGTGACCCGCGCCGGCTAAAGGTATTTGATGATTTTTCTGATCAAAGTCTTTATACAGCAGATATTGTCAGCCATGGTTTAAAGCGACTTGCCACCAGAGATTACCAGCTAGCGACCAAATTATGGATCGATTACCGCGGCATGATCCAATTCAGCAGTCATCAACACAGCGATATTCGCGATAAAATAGCCCGCCAGATCATAGCATCGGGTAGCGATGATGCCCTGCCATGGCTGATTGTGCACGACCCAAACGCCGAGGATAATTATTTAACAGAGTGGCGTATTCGGCTGGCACTTCGTCAACAGCAATGGAGCCAAGCTGAACACTGGATTGCTCTGCTACCCACCGAATATAAGATCAAACCAAGCTGGCGCTATTGGCTTGCTCGTAGCTGGCAATTGCAAAACAAACACTTAACTGAAGCTCGCGGCATGCTGATTCAGCTCGCAGCTGAACGCAACTACTACGGCTTTTTAGCCGCGGAAAGCATTAATCAAAAATATGGCTTTAATAACAATTCACTAGTCACAAACTTCGATAGGGCCATTGTTGCTGGCAAAGCAGATATCATACGTGCCCAGCAGTTTTATCAGATGGGCGAACTTATCCCTGCGAGACGCGAATGGTATGCAGCGATTAGTGGACTGAACCAATCACAATTGCTTGCCGCCACTCAAATAGCTCACCAATGGGGCTGGCACCAGCAGGCGATAAATACCACTATCAAAGCAGGACACTGGGATGATTTGGCCATTCGCTTCCCGTTAGCTTATCGCAGTAATATGCTGGATTCAGCAAAATTAACTACGATTCGCCCTGAATGGCTTTACGCCATTGCCAGACAAGAGAGCGCCTTCGCCAGTGATGCTTATTCCTCGGTCGGTGCTCGAGGCCTACTGCAGCTACGCCCAAGTACAGCAAAAAATGTTGCTCGAAAAATTGGCATTCCATTCAAAAAACAAGATTTATTTATCGCAGAAAATAACATCACACTCGGTAGTAATTATTTAAAAGAATTACTAGAGGTTTTTTCCGGCAATCATATTTTAGCAACCGCCGCCTATAATGCCGGGCCGCATCGGGTTAAAAAATGGCTGAACAACCAGTCATCTGCACTGCCCTATGACATCTGGATTGAAACCCTGCCATTTCATGAAACTCGCAATTATGTACAAAACGTACTTGCGTTTTCAATTATCTATGGTCATCGCCTGGGCATTACCACTTCATTAACTGGCGATACTCCCCTTCTCATCGGTCGTGACCAATAAGCGCTAGCCACTGCCTAGTCGCACCTCAACATAAACAGTTAGCTCGTAACGGTTTATGTCAAAAAAAAGACGCCCAGCCTAACCTATCCTTTCCCGAATTCGGTCCTGAATAGTTTTAGCCAAGGTATCCGGTTGGAACTTTGATAAGAAACCGTTACAACCTACTTTTTCTGCCATGGCATTATTAAAAGCACCGCTCAACGAAGTATGCAGTACCACATGCAAATCCTTTAAAGCCGGATCACTACGAATTTCTGTGGTTAACCGATAGCCATCCATTTCAGGCATTTCTGCGTCGGTAATAACCATCAACAATTTTTTATTAACATCAATACCTTCATCGCGCCACTTGCGTAAAAGTGTCAGCGCTTTTAAACCATCGGTCTCCACCAATACGTTCAGACCTAATTGCTGTAAAGTACTTCTTGCCTGCTCTATTGCAATATTGGAATCATCGACCAACAACACTTCCATGCCCCGCGCATGAGCCAACAAATCTTCGTCTTTAACTTCTTCAGAAATTTCAGTGTTAAAAGACACCACCTGCGATAACACTTTTTCTACATCTATAATCTCAACGATCTTTCCTTCAATACGAGTAATCGCTGTAAGGAAATGACTGCGACCTGACGCTGCAGGCGGCGGCATAATTTCATCCCAATTTAAATTTACAATGCGATCAACACCACCTACCAAAAACGCCTGCACCGAGCGATTATATTCAGTCACAATAATATTGGCTGCTTCGTTTTGCTCAATAGGCGTACGACCGATAGCACTGCTCAAATCAATCACAGGAATTGTCAATCCACGAACGCTGGTGACACCAACCACCACAGGATTACTTTGCGGCAACATATTCAGCTTCGGCATTTGCTGAACTTCCTGCACTTTAAAAACATTAATCGCAAACAACTGTGAACCACGTAACCGAAACGTTAGTAATTCCAGCCGGTTTTCACCCACTAATTTTGTGCGTTGATCAACGCTATCCAGAATACTTGCCATACCTATATCTCATTTACTTCTGACTAAAGATTAGTCGCTACAGCACATGTATTTGCTGCCACCGTTGAATATCGTCACTTTAGTGTAGCTTAAATTAGACCGCACTACTGTCAAATAAAAATTACTTGCGCAACAACCACTTACAAAGGTTTAATAACGACAGAATTAACTATTTCTTTAACCTTTAACAGATTAGCAGGGCGACATTTTGGCCGAAGACTGCATGGACACTCATTACCCTATACCATTAGTGGACATAGGGCCAACCTGACCAATAACAGCTTCCAGCACGATATTGATCAGGTGATTAAACGAGCCTCACAAGCTGGCGTCGCACAAATAATCGTTACTGGCACCAACATTGAAGAAAGCCATGCCGCCGCGGCACTGGCAACACAATACCCACAGCAATTATTTTCCACCGCAGGCATCCATCCGCATGACGCTAAAAGTTTTCATCATGAGAGCTGTCAGCAGCTAGCAGACATTGCCGTCCAACCGGTCGTTCGCGCTATCGGGGAATGTGGGCTCGACTACAATCGCATGTTTTCCACCAAACCACAGCAAATTGCAGCATTTGAATCCCAAATCGAACTAGCAGCCCAATTGCAACTCCCTTTATTTCTACATGAGCGTGATGCGCATCAGGCCCAACTCGAAATACTTAAACACTACCGCGATCAAATATCAGCCGCTGTTATCCATTGCTTCACCGGCGAAAAGAGACAAGCCTTTAATTATCTGGATCTGGATTTTTCTATTGGTATTACCGGCTGGATTTGTGACGAGCGCCGAGGCCAGCATCTGCATGAATTCATTGCCGACATCCCTATCAATTATTTGATGATTGAAACGGATGCGCCCTATCTAATGCCGCGAGTCAAACCTAAACCCGAACTACCTTCAAGCCGCAGAAATGAGCCCTGCACACTGCCATTGGTATTATCCGAAATTGCTCGACACCACCATTACAGCCTTGAAGATATTGCCCGGCACACCACAGACAATGCAATCAACTTCTTTAGGCTAAAAGAATGATCATCGTAAAAAATCAACAAAGGCCTGCTGATCGAAGGGCCAGCCAATTTCAGCGCCCGAATCTTCACGTAGAATGACTGGAATTCTTACCCCGTAACGAGCCATCAACAGGTCCGACTCAGAAATATCAACTTCAGTAATTAGATACTCACCCTGTATTAGCGGCATGATAATCGCCAACGCCTGCTCACAGAGGTGGCAGCCCACCGTGCTATATAAAATAAGATTTTTCATACACTAATTATTAGAGGTATATACCAGCACAGCAACAACATTTAAGCAGCCATTAGTCGACTACATCGGTGATAGACAAAGATACTATAATGTTATCCAGCCTTAAACGCCTACATCTAGCTGAGCTAATTGATTGGAGAGCAAATTAGACAATAACTGTTTGGGCTCAGCGAAAGTTTTCGCTTGCTCCATCATTTGCAACAGCTCTTCGACCATAGCTCGCAAGCCATCAGTGCTGGCACTGATAATTTGATCCATACTGGCAACATTAGAGCCCTCTGCAGTCGTCGCAAAACTTTCAACCATACTGACACTGGTGCTCCGGGAAAGATCAAGAGACATCGCCGAGAACTCACTGGCGTCCATCTCAAACGCCATTGCCAACTCAACTGCCTTATTGAAGTCACCATTAAAAAATTCATCAGACAAAGAAGAGACATCACTTAGCAACTGACTCAAGGCTTCTCTTTCGCCTGCGTCTAATTGGCCATTCACACTGACACTAAATTGATTTGAAGTGCTGGTTTCACGGGAATAAGATAAGCCAACACCCTGACTACCACCCAAGCTACCCCTTACCAGCGCCGCACTTTCATTTGCCGCAGCTGAAGCACTGAAGGTTAACTGGATAATATCACCATCCTGAGTTTGCAAGCTTAGCGAGACGGCACCATTGCTTCGATAAGACTCCGCATAGCTTAGCGCCTGATTTCGAATACTATTATCGCCACCAGCGACTGCGCGGCTTTGATTATAACTGGACTGCTCAAAACTTTGCTGCTGATAAGCGGTAACCACTTTTGAACGTGCCGGTGTTTTTGCTGGCTCCGGTAAAACGATATCAGAATTTGGTAAATACTCCTGTTTCAGCGCCGCCAAGCCATCCATTACTAGCTGTTCTGTGACATCGATTCCCGCTGCAATAGTGTCGTCCAGCATGGAAAAACCTTCGAGAATTTCCTTGGCTTCACCTAAGCCCTGTTTGAATCCTTTAAGCGCAGCATTGAATGCCTGCTCTAGACGCTCGGTGCTAGCGCCATCTGCCGCCAGACCTTTTATTTGATTGCCAATAAACCCCAAAATAGTCTCAGCACTTTGCGCTGGCGTTGGTCGTCGATCAGCTGGAATTACCTCATAGCCTGCAGCAGACGCCGGAGACTGCTGCGAACCGCTGGCTAAACCGCGACCTCGATCTGATAAGTAGACGGAATCACCACGAGATGACTGGGCTTGACCGTCAGCATCAGGCTTGGCGGGTAATTGGGAAGGAAATTTTCCCGATAAGGGAGATTTGATAAGCGACGAAATATCCATGGCTACACCTGCTTTAATACTTGGAAAGCGATCAATAACGCTATCGGCAGTGTAATCGATATCTTGAGTAATAATTAGCCACTAATAACAAATAAAACAGCCCGGTGATAACCGGGCTGCAAGGAAGGAAATCCAGACTTACAAATCGTAGCCGCTCTCATTATGAGAAATGACATCAAGCCCCTGGGTCTCTTCATCATCAGCGACCCGCAAGCCAACCAGGGAGCGCACAACGATCAACAGAATATAGGTAACTACCGCGGTATAGGCAAAGGTAGCGCCAATACCAATTAACTGAACGACCAGCTGCTTGCTAATAGTCATGCCTTCCGCCAAACCTTGACCACTGAACAAGCCCAGCTCAGAACTAGCGAAAATACCTGCCATAAATGTTCCCAAAATGCCGCCAACGCCGTGAACAGGAAATACATCCAGCGAATCATCAATCTTTAACTTTTGTTTCAAGGTCAGGGTCGCGTAGAAACACACAATACCGGCCGTAATCCCTATTACCAGTGCGCCCGCAGGGCCCACATAGCCCGAAGCGGGGGTAATCGTACCCAAACCAGCCACCATGCCAGTTACCGCACCAAGAGCACTGGGCTTACCGTATTTCACCCACTCAATACACAGCCAGGTAAAGGCGCCAGCAGAGGCGGACAAGTGGGTCACCATCATCGCCATACCGGCACTGCCATTTGCTGCCAAAGCACTACCCGCATTAAAACCGAACCAGCCCACCCAGAGCATACCGGCGCCAGTAATCGTCATAGTCATATTGTGTGGCGGCATCGCAGTCTCACCAAAACCTTTGCGATTCCCAAGTACCAGCGCCGAGACTAGCGCAGCAACACCAGCCGTGATATGCACTACTGTACCGCCAGCAAAATCCAACAATCCCATTTCAGTTAACCAGCCACCGCCCCACACCCAATGAGTGATTGGTGCATATACAGCCAATAGCCACAGGGCCGAGAACAGCACCACAGCGGAAAACTTCATTCGCTCAGCAAACCCGCCTACTATCAACGCGGGGGTAATAATGGCAAAGGTCATTTGAAACATGATAAATACGGTTTCCGGGATATCACCACTCAGTGAGTCAAGGGTTACGCCAGCCAAAAACATCTTGGATAGACCACCACTAAAAGCACCACCTTCACTGAAGGCTATACTATAGCCTGCGACAAACCATAAAATGGAAGCGATGCAGGCGATAGTAAAACACTGCATCAGCACGCTCAGGACGTTTTTAGATCGAACCAGGCCACCATAAAATAAAGCCAGGCCTGGCAGGGTCATAAACAGCACAAGGGCAGTTGATGTTAGTATCCAACCGGTATTGGCACCGCTGAGCGCATCATCAGCACGGGCAACCATCGGTAAAATTAATAAACTAATAAGCACAGCAAAGTGCCTGGACATGAATCCCATTCTCTCCCCCATTAGTTAGCTGAAAAATATAATACTTATTATTATATCAATAGCTTACATTATTTAATTAATGCTAAATCTAGAATTATGGCGCGAGACTTTTATTTGCAGCGAAGCCTTTCAAAGCACCATGTCGGGGCATTATATAGCGAACACCTTAAGAAGCAATCCACGCGTGAGGGCAATGCGCAATTATTCAATAGCCAAGCCAATATTCGTCACCTCCTGCTCGCCTAGACTGGCTTTCAAGACGGCCACTACCTCCGCCCTGCCACGATGGGCATTAACCGCGATTAATGCCAACAACGCCTCAACGAAAGAGAGCTCTGAGTGTATCAGCGGATGATCCTGAACCGCGTCACCGACAGCTTCGATATAGCCCTGGATAGTGGCCATCGACAAATCAGCAATTGCCTCAATCTCACTCAAGTCCCAGCGCTCGCAAGCACCCAATAAAGTCGCCATAGCAACAGTTGCATCCAAAGCAGGCCAAACCCCATATATATCATATTGCTCAGGATCCGGAGTGATGATTTCCAGCTTGTCTAGCTGCTTCTGGAAATCAATACGCTGATTTTTTCCTCCGACAAACTCCCAGACCAAATTGAGCATATTGCTAAATAAGGCCGCATCCCCGCACCTGTCAGCTCACAAAACAACCGATAGTTGCCCCCATACGGGAAACCAACACCACCCCGAAGGCCAATGACTGCCACTCCTCCAGACTTTCCAATTCATCGTATTGCTTCAAATCTTCCCCCAAACCTTTAATCAGGCTGTCAATGATCTAAAAGTCGCTACCGTCCACACAATAGAACCAATAAACTACAGCGAACACTGCAAATAAATATATCTGAACTATACTAGCTTACTGAAATTATTAGGTTTTTTTGAGCTGGTCAGCATCAATTTCAATGCACTCATGTCTTGGCCAACAACAATATGAACAAGCAGTGACTTATGACCCTTACAAAAATTGATGTTATCAAAATCTATAAACAAAAAACCGCATTAGTTATTGATGACTTTCCGGATATGCGCGGCTCCATTAGGCGCATGCTGGATAATTTCGGCATGATTCGGGTGGATACCGCCTCTAACGGGGAAGAAGCCATCCTTAAATGCGAAGAAAACCCCTATGACATCATCCTTGCTGACTACAATTTAGGAGACAATAAAAACGGCCAACAAATTCTGGAAGAACTGCGCTTCAAAAATATCCTTCAAAATAAAACTATTTATATGATGATCACTGCCGAAACCACCAAAGATATGGTCTTCGGTGCCCTCGAGTATCAACCGGACGACTACCTCACCAAACCCTTCACTCAAGGGGTTTTACAAAAAAGACTGGATCGGCTGGTACTGGAAAAAGAGTCCCTGTATGAAATTAATAACGCCATGGATACTCTGGATTTTGATCGCGCAATTGAACTCTGCCAGGAAAGAATTGAGCTGCATGACAAATATGAACAGCGCTGCTACAAAATTATGGGCAGCTGCTTTCTGAAGAAGCATCGCTACAGTCAAGCCAAAAAAGTCTATGAAGAAATTCTGGATGAGCGTGAGCTAGAGTGGGCATCAATAGGTCTCGGTAAATCCTTAATGGCCCTGGGCGATCTGGATGAAGCCGAAGGGGTCTTTGATAAACTTATTAATGATGGCTGTTTATGTCTTGAAATCTATGACTGCCTTGCAGATATAAAAACTCGTCAAGGTGACATAGAAGCTGCGCAAAAGTTACTGGAAAAAGCCATTGAGGTCTCCCCTAACGCTATTGTCAGGCAAGAAAAACTCGCTGAAATTTCCGAGGACAACCACGACTGGGAACGTGCTGAATTATCACGTAAAAAAGTCATTAGACTGGGCAATAATTCTGTTTATGAATCCCCGGAACAACACTTTAATCTGGTTCGTTGCATCAACTCAGAAATTAGCCACAACCCGGACAATGCCAAAGCTAAAATTAAAGATGCAGAAGAAGCACTTAAGAAAGTAAAACGCAAATACAAAGACCATGAAAACATCGAGTTACAGTCAGATATTCTCGAAGCAGGTGTACACGCCAGTGCCGGCAATACTGAAAAATCACAGGAAAAGATCAAAGATATTCAACAGCGAATTTCAGGAACCGCCAATAAATCAGCTGAGCTGATGCTGGATATGGCGAAGACCTATAAGTCTGTAGGAGACCACGAAAAAGCACAATCGATTCTTAAGGATCTCGCCGAAAGCCATCAAAATAATCCTGAAATTTGTCAGGCAATTGATCGCATTTCAGACGAACCCTTAAGCAAAGAAGGCAAACAAAAAGCTATCGAACTTAACCAGGAAGGCAAAGACCTGTTTGCCACTAAAGAATACAGCAAAGCCATTCGTTTATTCAGCCAAGCACTTAAACACTACCCCAACAATATTGGTTTAAATCTTAACTTGATGCTGGCACTTGTTCGAGAGATGGCAGCCACTGGCGTAAATGCCCCTATGATTCAACGCTGCACTGCTGCCAAAGAAAAACTAAGTCATTTAGACAGCAGCAGCCCACTACATGACCGTTATAAAGTGCTGTGTGAACACCTGGCAAAAATGAAAAGCAGTCTTTAATTAGGCTTTCATTCTGCCGTTACGGAGTAATAATGACAGACTCAAAAAACCCGATAGATTTCTCAATGTTATTGGCGTCGTCAGTCCACGATATAAAAAATTCATTGGGCATGCTGCTCACCTCGCTTGATGAAATGATTGATATCACCGCAGAAGAGCGTCCTGAACAGCGGAAAAGTTACAGCGTACTTCGTGGAGAAGCCTCACGCATCAACAACGCCCTAATTTATTTGCTAGGGCTCTATCGATTAAACAGCGACCAATTATTTTTAAATCTGGAAGAAGTCTTTATAAACGACTTTTTGGAAGAACAAATTGAAAGTCAAAAATTATTATTTGAAGTCAACAATGTAACAATAAACATTCATTGCGATGACAACCTTACCGGCTACTTTGATGAAAACTTAATTGCCGGGGTAGTCACCAATATTCTGGTGAATTGTGCAAAATACACTCAGGATCATATTGATTTATCCGCCGAGATTATCGAAAAAAACCTGGTTATCACTATCATCGATAATGGCAGTGGCTACCCAAAAGCGATTATCGATAACATTAGCAATAAAGAGCGCAGCATCGATTTTAATAGTGGCAGCACCAATCTAGGCTTGTTTTTTTCCCAACAAATTGCTTCAATCCACCACTGCAAAGACCGCACGGGCTCTATAGAACTTTCCAACCTTCCCGGCGGTGGCGGCTGTTTTAAATTAATCTTGCCCTAATTACTTCTGCTAACATGTGACTGATATTGATCGCGATTTCACAACTATGTTTAGCTGCAGCAAACTCTGGACCCAACATGACTGAGACCCCACTTACCATCGAAACGCTGCAAGAGGTACTCAGTTGCTTGCCGCATTGCGTCACACTCGATTTACGCATTGCTAACATCGAAAGGAAAAAAATTACTCTCGAGATGCCCTACTCCCGGCAAATTATTGGCAACCCCGACACCGGCGTAATCCATGGCGGCGCCATCACTACGCTATTGGATACTACTTTAGGGTTTTCTGTGCAACTGTCACTGGAAGGGTTTACGAGATTGGCCCCACCCTCGACTTACGTATTGATTATATGTCAGCAGCAACACCTAATAGGTCGGTGTTTGCCAATGCTGAAGCCTACCGTGTCACTAGCAATGTTGTATTCACCCGCGGCATTGCTTATCAAGATGATATCAATAAACCCATCGCCACCTGTGTCGCAGCCTTTATGCTAATGCCGGTCCCGGTAAACGTGCAAAACGTGGGGACCTCCACCAATGCCTGAACACACTACAAGCACCCATCAACGCGTTGAACAGGCGATTGCCAATCGTGACATGGATGCCCTGATTGCAGAGATTCCCTATGCACAATTAATTGGCATTGAGAGCTTTCCTATCGGAGATGAGTTTATTTTTCGGATGCCACAGAAAGATAGCAATATAGGCAACCCCACCTTACCGGCCATTCACGGCGGTGTACTCGGTGGATTTATGGAAACTGCAGGCGTACTGTACGTGATGATGTTTGCTGATATTTTGACGGTGCCGAAAGTGGTCGATTTTTCAATCGATTATTTGAGCCCTGGCCGTCAACGCGATAGTTTCACCCGCTGCAAAGTGGTGAGACAGGGGCGAAAAATCGTCAACGTTTCCATGACCTGTTGGCAAACTCACGAACACACCCCAATCGCCATGGCTAGAGCCAATTTTTTGCTATCTGATCAATAGGACCAGCATCACGGTTCATTTTATTAAACTTGCGTCATAAATTACCCTACCGCCCCGCACTTATTTATACTGCACAGCCTGTTTAATCGGCGTGAGTATTAACCATCAATGGCACTTTTTTCAAAACCGACAGCCAGAGCGCTAGCCATCATCGACCTACTGATGGCCAACCCTCATCAATCCTTCGGCCTGACTGATATTACCCGACGGCTTAACCTTAACAAGGCAACCTGCCATGCCATTCTAACTACCATGAGCACTTACGGCTTTTTAGTCCAGGATTCCAAATCCAAAGCTTATCGCTTAGGCCCCTCGATTGCCGCAGCGGGCCATGCAGCCTTTGCCCAATTCCCGGTATTGGAATATGCCCGCCCGGAACTCGAAAAACTCACTTCGGAGTTGGGCATGGGCTGTGGTGCTATCGGCCGCTCCGGTAGTCATATTGTACTGCTCGCCCATTATCGTACCTCCGCGCCATTCGAATCCCCCTTTCAAATGGGGCTGCGATTACCCAATATCGCACCACTAGGCGCCTGCTTTATTGCCTGGTCACCAGCAAATCAATTGCAGCAATGGCTGGATCGCTCGCATAATTCCAGGGGCGAGTACCATGAAAAGTTCGATCAATCACTGCGTATATCCGTGATCGCCATTCACTCACGAGGCTTTGAAGTGACGCTTAAAACATCAGCCGAAGCCACCTTGGGTAAAAGTCTGGCGGTACTGAATGAAAACTGGAGTCTGGATACTCTGGAAAAAGCCACCAACACCTATCAACAAACCCTGTGTGACGAACCCTACCATTTGGATCGAATTGATCCCAAGCGTAGCTACGATGTCTGCAATATTTCGGTACCTGTATTTGGCTATAGCCGCACACCGGAATTAACCTTTACCGTCGGTTCGATTACCCAGGCTTTAACCGGCGCTGAAATTTTGGATATTGCTGAACGCTTAAAAGAAGCCTCATTACGCGTAACCAAAGCCGCGCGCGAGACCACACCCGGAGTAAGAATGCAGTAACGCAGGTTAGCTGCGATATAAAAACTTTTAGTAGTGGCAGCCTTATTTGGGCTGCTATCATTATTCGCTCATACTTTCAGCCAGAAACCAACGCAGCATGACCGACTCCAGCGCCTACCAGCAAAAAAAAGCTTTCTTTGATAATTTACTCACCATCTACGGTCGCAAACCCGTGCTAGAAGCGCTGCAGGATAACAGCCTCAACATTTACAAATTGCATCTGGCCGATTCCAATAAAGCCGGTGGTATTGTAGCTGAAATTGTTGCGCTGGCTGAGCAGCGCCAGATTGAAATCCAGTGGCATGACCGCAAAGCGCTCTCAAGAATTTCCCGTAACAGCAAACAGGATCAAGGCGTAGCGGCTGACATCCAAGTTGCTAAACACCAATCCGTCGATGAGTTTATTCATCATCGCAAGCCCGATCAGCCTTTCAACCTGATCGCTTTAGATAGCATTACCAACCCACAAAATTTAGGCATGATTATTCGCTCAGTGTGTGCAGGCAGTGTTGATGGTTTGATTATTCCGCGCAAAGGCTGTGCGGCACTTTCACCGCTAGTCATCAAAGCCAGTGTCGGTACTTTATTTAAAACCCGTTTATTGCATTGCGACGATTTAGCAACAGCACTTCAGGAATTAAAACAACAGCAAACCAGTATCTGCACACTATCCTCGCACGCAAAACAATCGCTATTTGATTACAAACCGAAACAATCTGTAGTGTATGTACTGGGAAATGAAACGGAAGGAGTGTCAGCTAATATTTCCAAAATCGCAGATCAGCAGCTGAGAATTCCAATGAATAACGGTGTTGAGTCTTTGAATGTGGCAATTACTGCAGCATTGATTGCTTTTAGACAATGATAAGAGCTGGTATTTTTTTATCACTCAACATTGAAGTCTTTTTACTATCATAAGGACAAACTATCTGCCTAAATACATAGCTAACCCTAAAAAGATACCCAAGTAATCGCTACTAACATCACTTGGACAAATAGCTCATCCCTTCTTCTAACCCCTTCACTGTCAATGGGTACATATGCCCTTCCATCAGCTGTTGAGTCAAATTAATAGAATGCGTGTAGTGCCAATCTTCCGGGGGCACCGGGTTTATCCAAATGACTTTTTCGTAGGTTTCTTTTAAGCGCCGCATCCACATTTCACCGGATTCTTCATTCCAGTGTTCAACGCTGCCGCCGGGTTGAACAATTTCATAGGGAGACATTGAGGCGTCGCCAATAAACACCACCTTATAATCGCTGCTGTACTTATGCATGACATCCATCAAGCTTAAGCGCTCAGTGTGACGGCGAATATTGTTATCCCAAACCGATTCGTAAATAAAGTTATGGAAGTAAAAATATTCCATATGTTTGAATTCAGAACGCGCTGCAGAAAACATCTCCTGACAGACTTTTACATGTGGATCCATGGAACCACCTACATCAAAAAATAACAGTACCTTTACTGCGTTGTGCCTTTCGGGCACCATTTTAATGTCTAGCATGCCAGCATTTTTAGCAGTGGAGCTGATGGTGTCATCCAAATCCAGCTCGTCTTCAGCGCCGGTACGGGCAAACTTTCTTAACCTTCGTAGCGCCACTTTGATATTGCGAGTACCAATTTCTACATCGTCATCAAGATTTTTAAATTCGCGCTTTTCCCAGACCTTAAGCGCTTTTTTATTGCGACTTTCACCACCAATACGCATCCCTTCAGGGTTGTAACCACTATGACCAAAAGGTGAGGTACCGCCGGTGCCTATCCATTTATTACCGCCCTGATGACGTTCTTTTTGTTCTTCCAGGCGCTTTTTGAACTCTTCGATTAATTTTTCAAGACCGCCAAGAGATTCAATTTTATCTTTTTCTTCCTGAGTGAGCTGCTTGGTAAATTCTTCCCGCAGCCAGTCTTCTGGTATCAGCGCCTCAATAACATCTTCAAGGGTTTCAAGGTCACGAAAATAATAGCCAAAGGCGCGATCGAAGCGGTCAAAATACTTCTCATCCTTGACTAAAACTGTGCGGCTTAAAAAATAAAAATCATCAATATCAGTAAACGCCAAATGATTTTGCAGCGCTAAAATTAAATCCAGCAACTCCTTAATCGACACCGGCACATTGGCGCGCTTCAAGGTTTGAAAAAAACTGATCAGCATAGAGTAACTACCCGTTCACACCCAGTGACTAGCCGCGACTCTCACGACGATGCATAAAGGCCAAACGCTCAAGCATATGCACATCTTGCTCGTTCTTTAACAATGCACCATACAATGGCGGTATGGCTTTGCTGGCATCACGATTTTTAAGAATTTCATCAGGGATGTCATCAGCCATCAACAACTTTAACCAATCGATTAATTCAGAGGTGGATGGTTTTTTCTTTAAACCTGGAATTGCCCGCACGTCAAAGAACACTTCCAAAGCCTCTGTGACTAACTGTTGCTGGATATTAGGGTAATGTACATCAACGATTCGTTGCATGGTTTCGCGGTCAGGAAAATTGATGAAGTGAAAGAAACAGCGACGCAAAAAAGCATCAGGTAATTCTTTTTCGTTATTACTGGTAATGATGATAATCGGACGATGCTTGGCCTTTATAGTTTCACCCGTCTCGTAAACAAAAAACTCCATCTTATCCAACTCAACCAACAGGTCGTTGGGAAATTCGATATCGGCTTTATCGACTTCATCAATCAACAATACGACTTGCTGATCAGACTCAAAAGCCTCCCACATCTTCCCTTTCTTGATGTAATTCTTGATGTCATGAACTTTCTCATCACCCAACTGGGAATCCCGTAAACGCGATACCGCATCATAGTCATACAAACCCTGCTGGGCCTTAGTGGTGGATTTAATATGCCATTGAATGAGCGGCATCCCCAAAGACTCTGCTACTTGTTCGGCTAACAGGGTTTTGCCGGTACCAGGCTCACCCTTGATAAGCAACGGACGCTGCAGGGTGACCGCCGCATTTACGGCCATTTGTAAGTCATCAGTTGCGATGTAGGTATCAGTGCCTTGAAACTTCATGGGAATATCATCTATAGCAAAAAAATGGGCGTTTAGACTACCAGACTTAATGATGATGGCAAGTGGCGAACCGGCCCACCGACACTATCCAAATAGGCCACTTTAAAACATACGAACACAAAAAAGGGGCTCTTAAAGCCCCTACATATAGTCAGATAATTTATTTGTCATCACTGGCTGGGTCGATATCGATGGCATCGTCAGGCAAATCTAAAATATCATCCAGGTCGTCCATGGGCTCTGCTTCTAACTCTTCCTCATCCTCGACAGCAACATCATCGATATCGATATCAATGTCTTCAACATCGACCTCACCAACATCGAGTAATTCATCCTCAAGGTCATCAATAGCTTCGGTATCCATCTCATCAGACTCAGCTTCGGCAGCATCTTCTACCGCTGGAGTCACTGCGGCTGCAGCTACTGCAGGCTCCTCATCAAGGTCATCTAGCGCACCCTCGCTAACCTCATCATCCTCTTCAATATCATCTTCATCTTCATCTTCATCCTCGTCCACTTCAATGTCATCCGGCCCCTCAAGAATAGCCGATTCACTGGGGCTACTGGCCACAGCCTTATAAGCAAAATAGCCTAGCGCTAACACTAAAAGATTACCTAGACCGATTCCCGCATAAAGTAAAATTTGCCCCCAATTAATACCTTCTTCCTGTGTGGGCTCAACGGCAGCCTCGACCACCGGCTCTGCTGGCTCAGGCGTCACTTCTGACTCAGGCTGGGGCTTAGCAGGTGTGTTTTCAGCTTCAGGCGGCGGGCTCACGGGCACCACTGGCACCGGTCGAATAATTTCCGAACCAAGCACTTCGTGCTCTATTTCTAACGGATTAGTGTTAACCTTAAAGGCAGTGCCATCTTTATAGCGACCACTGATTTCAAAACTGACAATATATAAACCCGACTGACCTACCCCTTCGATTAGTAATTGCCAGCGCCGGTCTGCACTAGCCTCTAGCGATACTTGCTGGTTACTGCCATCAGGCAATAGCAGGGTTGCCATAACACTCGTATTAGCGCCATCAATATCCGCATTGCGGGCAAAAAGGCTAACAGTATGATTGGGAATATCGTCCTTAGTACTGCGGCTACGAACCTCAAACGCCTCACGTATCGCTATGGTTTGCTTAACTTTGCGCTGAAAAGTTTTGGCATCAGCATGCACTGAGACATCATAAACGCCACTGAATTCAGCATATCGAGATTACCGATAAAGTGTCCGTCCATCGGGATGGGTCTACTTCAGATAATGAATATCGCCACTGCTCACCATCATCGCGCCGTAACACCTGCATTGACACTTCTATTAAATTCAGAAACTCAGGACGCGTAATGGTTTTATCCTGCTCTTGTAGAGCCGCCATCAATTCTAATTTATCACCCACGAAACTGGCCTTGGGCAAAGGCGCCAGTTGTAAGCTTAAATTACTAACGATGGTGACTCGACTATTAGGCTCAAGTTCAGCATTGATGGTCCATTCACCTTCATAAGGGCGGGTTACCGTAATCAAATCGTAATTTTGTTGGCGAAACCACTTAATATCATCGGAATGATTTTGTAAGGTGAACTGTTGCTTCTCTGGTGAGATCAATACGGCAGCATCACTGCCAGGTTTGCGGAAGATTAGCGCCGTAAATTCTTCAATACTGGAATCAACTAAAAACGTATTGCCTTCCAGTGGCACCTGCTCTACTGGTACCGCCGCATCAAAAGCCTGTAAAAAAATATTGGTAAGATCTTCTGCGGTTTCGGCAACGGCTGCTAAACCATTCGTTTCAACCGCTAAACGCTCCATCAGTTCGCGATCAGCATTTTGCGACAGCGCAACCGTATGCACAGTAATGCCCGCTGCACGTAGCCGCGGTAAAATCTGATTAATAATTTGGTCGCGGGCTTTAGCGTTTTCAGCTGGCGATTTTGAAATATCGACCATGCCGTCTGTTAACAATATCAAGTGCACTTTATAGGCAGGGTCTAGCTGATCAATATCATCCACGGCCTTGAGCAAAGCGGCAGGAATATTGGTATGTAATGCAACCGAATTAATTTTGAGCGCTTGCGACAATGCGTTATCGCGCCAAGCCTGATCAACATCTTTGCTGGCAACCAGATTATTAACCCATTGACCGAAGGTCCAGACCCCGGCCTTGGAACCTGGTGGGAATAATTGCACCAACAGCTCTAACGCCGGACGACGTAGATTCTGCGGGTCATTCTGTTTCATACTTCCGGAGATATCGATGACAACCCTGACATCAGGGCTTTGAGCAGAGGCGCCAATCGCACTATTTTCCACAGTGGCCTGCTGGGCATTAAGCTGACCACTTAATAACAGCATGAATAGCGTTGATAACACGCCCATGAGTGGCAACACCGCAAGCCGGATTTTTTTCATACAGACTGGAACTCGCATTGAGGGCAGCTACACCACATCGCTGCCCGGTTAATATTCAGCGTTTATTTCCATAAAAACAAATAAACAGCAATATTAACAACTAGTTATAGCAGGTATTTGAAGATTAACAACAGCACATCAAAGGCCAAAGGAAACTATACAAGGCATAATCCGCCCAGGCATATTGAATCTATCATCGGCTTAGCTGCTGCCTACTGCGCCGTCGCATTGCCCACAATAATGAAGTTCCGACAAACATAAACATGGCAATTAATATTGGCCATATTCTTGGTAAGGCAGCCTCAAACCCTAAATTGATACCCTCCATTAATGCTGCCATAAAACTGGGAACCCAATAGCCTGACTGCTCAAGGCTAGCAGGTACTATCAGCACCGCCAGTAACAGTAACTGCATCACGGTGGTAATATCTCGATTCTTTATTCCGGAAAGAATTTTCCAAAGTAATAATTGAGCAGCAGCGACTGCTAATAGATAAATAATCCATGCATAATAATATTCACTGCCTGTTTCCATTATTGGACACTGCCTCTTTAAAAATACTGATGGGGTCGCTACTGAAACGCAGCAGCTAAATAGTATCACGATGCGCTATGGATAAAAAAGACCACAGCATGGACTATCAAAAGGCCAACAAGAATACACAGACTATTATACGGCTAGTTAGAATCCTCGATCGCGGAATCTTTAGGTAATAACTTTTCTACCACGCAGCACATGACCACGTCACCCAATACATTAATGGCAGTACGACACATATCCAAAATACGATCCACCCCAAGTAACAAAGCAATCCCTGCCGCTGGAATGCCAACCCCTTCCAGTACCATACTCAAAATAACAATACCGGCACCCGGTGTAGCAGGAGAGCCAATAGATGCGGCAATGGCCATAGTCACGACAAAAACATAACTGCTAAAAGTCAACTCTACTTGAAAAACCTGCGCTAAAAATACTGTAGCAACGCCTTGATAAAGCGCAGTGCCGGTCATATTAATAGTTGCACCCAACGGGACTAAAAATCTGGCCACACCTGCTCTTACTTGCAAATTTTCTTCAGTGACTTTCAACGTCAGCGGCATCACCGCCGCTGAGCTACTGGTCGAGAATGCGAGCAATAGCAACTCTTTGATATGGGCAAAAAAATAGCGAAGACTCACCACCCCTACCATTTTAATTATCACCACATACAATATTGCTAACAGCAATAAGCCACTAACCACAGTAAACACATACATCAACATGCCGGTCAGCACATCAATGCCTAAATTGGCCACCAGTCTACTAATCAACCCAAATACCGCCAATGGCGCTAAATACATTGCCCAGGACACCACTCGCATACTGACTTCCTGCAATGCTCCCAATAGATCGAACAATGGCTGTGCCTGTTTTGCCGGGATGGAAATCAAGGCAAACCCTAAAATAGAGGCAAATAAAATAACCTGCAACATCTCACCGGATACCATCGAGGCAATAGGGTTTTTCGGGAACAACGAAATAACTTTTTCAGGCATATCCTCTGCTGCCGGAAAACCTCCAGCAGTCTGCGTAGATACGCTAGCACTCATCATACTATCATCCAAAGCAGCACTATTTATGTGCTGGCCCGGTTGAATAATCTGGCCTAAACCAATACCGGCCACAGTACCAACAATGGTGGTGAACATAATAAAAGCCAGTGCCAACAAGCCAATTTTTTTCAATGCCTGGGGATCGCTGTTCGCAGCTAAACCGCGTACCACAGAAGCGATTACCAGCGGCACGACGATCATCTGTATTAACGCCAAAAATACTTGCCCTGGCAGCGCCAGCCAGGCAGTAATAATTCGGACCGTTTTCTTATCCACCAAACCCAGTTCAGGCCCTAGTAAGAAACCCAATGCAATCCCCAGTGCCAAAGCAATCAGGACTTGCAACCATAAGCGCCCTTTAACCCACCGCTCTAACCGATCAGTTAAATGGTGCAATGGGGGAGGTAAAAACGAGCATTACTAGACATACAGGCACCTTGCTTTAGTGGCAGGTTATTCCTTATCAGATGATCAAAAACTACCTCTTGATCTTAACATTCCCGACCAAGCCAGCGGTGATGCAATAGCTTGATCTATGACAAAGATATGCGAGTTCATACGCAGACCAATACCAGCACTTGAATCATTAAATAACTTTTCCTTGCTTGCTATTAATAATACTTGCCCTACCCTGATCTTTGCTGTAAATAGCTATTTTTTTAACCCCGAGTGCCTTGGGGTGCCCAACCGTCAGTTCGCTATTGATGTGCCAAGCATCACTCCACTCTACTGGATCTACGAATGTATAAGACACTTTTTGTAGTGGATGACGAAACCATCTCGCTTGAACAAGCATCGTTAAACGCGATTAGCTTTGAAACTTATCTGCGTGACTACCCGAAACTCAATGAGCCAAAGATTCGTGTCATTAACCTGTGCAATACCGAACGCTATTTAAGCCAGGGGTATTATTGTTCACTACTGGCAGAAGCCCGCCATCATCAAGCACTTCCCAGTATTAAAACTATTAATGCTTTGCGCACCTTTGCCAATAAAGGTGATGGCCTGTGGCTTAAAGGTAAAGAGTTACTGGTAGAAACTGACAACACGGAAATAGCAACCGTTAGCCATATCATGTGCATGGGTGAAGTTATTGATAGCCGCTATAAAAAACTGGCTAACCGGGTGTTCCAACAATATCCTGCACCCCTGTTAAAAATCAGTTTTGTAGCTGCCGCTTCCGGTGTTGCTGTTAATTTGGAGCGCTGTTCACTGCCAGAATTAAGCCAACAAGAGCAGGCCTTCTGTTTGGAGGTGCTACAAAAATATTCCCAATTACAGTGGCAAAAAAGCAGTGCCAGCAAGCAATATCGCTGGGACATGGCACTGTTAGTTAACCCCGAAGAAGCCGTACCACCCAGTGACAAATTGGCTATTGCACGTTTCATTAAAGCGGGAGAAAAATTAGGAATACGGGTACAGACTGTTACTGCTGCCGATTTACTGCATATCAATCAATTCGACGCGCTGTTTATTCGTGAAACTACAGCAATTGACCACCATACTTATCGTTTGGCATCAGAAGCTGAAGCCAATGGGCTCGTGGTACTTGATGACCCGGATTCCATTTTACGCTGTTGTAATAAAGTGTTTTTACACGACGCTTTTAACTATCAAAAGGTACCCAGCCTGACGACGTTGTTTATTAACGATAGTAGTGACGCCACCCTTGATACTCTGGAACAACAATTAGGCTATCCTGTCGTGCTTAAAATGCCTGAAGGCTCTTTTTCACGCGGTGTTTATAAAGCGGAAAACCGCGAAGTGTTATTTCAGACTCTACAGGACCTGTTAAAAGACTCGGCGCTAGTACTGGCACAGGAATTCTTGCGCACTGATTACGATTGGCGAGTGGGAGTACTTAATGGCCGGGCGATTTATGCCTGCCGTTACTATATGGCGCGTAACCACTGGCAAATTTACAACCATGACTCCAAGCGCTTCTTCTCTGGCGGTTTCGATACCCTGCCCACGTTTGAAGTTCCCAAAGCAGTATTGAATGCAGCGCTGAAATCTGCAGCCGTTGTTGGCAATGGTCTGTATGGCATCGATATCAAAGAAACTGATGGCAAGGCCTATGTATTGGAAGTCAATGACAACCCCAGTATTGACTGCGGGGTAGAGGATAAATATCTGGGCGAAGAATTGTATATGCAAATTATGTCTGAATTTTTGCGCCGACTGGAGTCCAGAGGCCGCTAGTATGCAGGCAAACACATTAAGCCAACCAGCAGCGTGGTTTCTGCAAGATTACCACGCCTGTCGGACAGATTTTTTACGCCGTTGTGACAATCAGCATTTGCCACATCAACAGCTACAATGGAATTTAACGCTTCCTGGAGAGACCAGTAGCTGGAGCAGCGACGCAATTTATTTTGGCAACCCTTCAGCCAATAAAGTACTGGTTATAATAAGTGGTACCCACGGTGTCGAAGGCTATTGTGGTAGCGCCTTGCAACGTTTTTTTCTGGCTGAGCTGGCAGCTCAAGGTACCCGGTTAGCGGAAGACAAAGCCGTCGTCATGTTGCACGCGTTAAACCCCTGGGGCATGGATCAAGCGCGTCGCTGCGATCATCAGGGTATTGATCTCAATCGCAATTTTATTGATTTCAACCAGACAGCTATCCCCCATCCTGACTATGAACACGTGTTAGCCTGTATGCAGCTGGACAGCATTTCTCGACGCCAGCAATTGCAACAGTTACAACAGCAATGGGGACAAAGCTATTTCGATAAAGTATTAAGCGGTGGTCAGTATCATATTAACTGGGCACCTTTTTATGGCGGCCAAAGCCCGGCGCACGCGCAAACAGTCATTAATGAATTAATTGCACAGTGGTCGTTAGCAGGTCGAGAATTACTGGTCATGGATTTACATACCGGTCTCGGCCCCTGGGGTTATGGCGAGCTGATATCCGACCACCCCAGTGGTAGCAACGGCAATCATTTCGCCAGGCAATTATTGGGACAGTCAGTCGCCGTAACCGCTGAGGGCGGTTCATTTTCAGTGCCTAAACAAGGGCTGTTAGATTACCGCTGGCATCAGCTAATGGAGGATAGCGGTTGTTTTTTAACCCTTGAATTCGGTAGCTACGGCACTGATGCACTGTTTGAAGTATTACTTGATGATCACGACTTATGGCGCCGAAAATGGCAATTGGAAGGCTCAGTGAGTAGTAATGAGCAGGCTAGTATCAGGCAACGGATGGTCGAACATTTCTGCCCGCAAGATCATTTATGGCAACAGTCAGTGCTAATGCGTGGCTGGCAATTATTTCATTATTTATTGGATAGCAATGTATGGCGTTAGCCGCCCCCATCGAACTTGATATTCGCGAAGCAGAACTGAGCGATGTAGATGCACTATTGGCAATTGAAGATCGCTGCTTTGACAGCGACAGGCTCACTCGTCGCAGCTTTCGACACTGGATTAAAGCCGAGCATGGCATTTTATTGGTAGCCCAGCAGCATCAAAAAATACTGGGTTATGGGCTGGTTTGGTGCCATCAAGGAACCCGGTTGGCGCGATTGTACTCGCTAGCGAGCTTACCCGAAGCACGCGGGCAAGGCGTTGCCCGACAATTATTATCAGCATTGGAAAAAGCCGCCGCTGAACAAGGACGATTATTTTTACGACTGGAAGTTGCCAAGCATAATGAGACGGCCATCGCCCTCTACCAAAATAATGGCTATCGAATTTTTGGCGAGTTTAGTGATTACTATGAAGATCACAGCGATGCCCTGCGCATGCAAAAAATTATTGCCCAGGTACAACAGGAAACCCTGCAATTACAGACGCCATGGTATTGTCAAACCACCAACTTCACTTGTGGCCCAGCTGCACTGATGATGGCCATGGCCAGCCTCGAACCAGAATTGCGAATGGATCAACAGCTGGAACTGGATATCTGGCGGCAAGCGACAAGTATTTTTATGACCTCCGGCCACGGCGGCTGTCACCCTTTTGGTTTAGCGCTAGCCGCTGGTGACAATAATTTTGAAACTGAAGTTTGGCTCAACACACATGACACGTTGTTTATTGATGGCGTGCGTAAACTCAACAAGAAAAATATTCTGGATGTAGTGCATCAACAATTTCTACAACGTACGGAAGCGCATCCAGCTATCAACATTCACTATGGCGACATCAACCAGCAACAAATTGCCGACTGGTTGCAACAAGGCTATGCCGTAGTGGTATTGATCAGCACCTATCAACTCGACGGTAAAAAAACGCCGCACTGGGTTACAGTAACCGGTATCGATGACCGCTGCCTATATGTCCACGACCCGGACCCTTCAGAAAAAAATCTGTTACCGATTGATTGCCAGTACTTGCCTATAGCCCGTGCCGACTTTGACAAAATGTCAGCTTTTGGGAGTAGCCGCTTGAGAACGGCTTTGGCAATAAAACCTCTGGAAGTTAACTAATGTATCTACGACCACAGTATTTAATGTGTAATTGGGGTGTTAACAGACTACCTGGAATGACAATAAAACGGGACGGGAGGAATTTGCTGTTGAGACTTTTTTAAAACACTGCGCTAACACATCACAAAAAAGATATCATTCCACCCAGTGAATAATATGTTCCTCATAGCCGTCAGGATGTACATACTCCTCGCTCAACGCACGCCCCTTAATCGACACACCCGTCTGATGCACCGTTTCAGGAGCACCCGAAATTAACGGATGCCAATCGGGCAATGGCTTTTTTTCTGCAACTAAACGATATGCGCAAGTAGATGGCAGCCAATGAAACTCTGCAACATCCTCTGGCCGTAGCCAAACACAGTTGGGGACCAACTCATTACGGCGCTGATACTCGGTGCAGCGGCAGTTATCATCCATATAGCGACAGACTACCTTGGTGTAATATACGTCGCCGGTATCTTCGTCTTCTAATTTATGCAGACAACATTTTGCGCAGCCGTCACATAAAGACTCCCATTCTTCAGAAGACATTTCTGCCAGAGTCTTTTGCTCCCAGAATACACGTTTAGCCATGGTTACATTTTACTGTTTTTTTCGTGGATGGCTCGCATGCTGGCGTCGGCCTGGGGTGGCATTTGCAGGAAGTAGCCTTCTGCGTCCAAGCCCGCTAACACCTTGGTAACATCCACCCTGGCCAATTTACGGGTGGGCTCTATTACCAACGTCATGGCCAATTCCGGCTTACCAAATTTTTTTAATAATACGGCGGGAACACGCTCCAAGTCTTCTTTTTTATCGACGTAGAGATACATACCTTCTTTTTTGGGGCTGCGGTAAATGGTACAAATCTTTTTCATGCTGTTCTCGACGTTTTTTTCAAACGTAACCAAGGGTGAACGATTAAGCTTCTCGCTGTAGCAAACTGAGCAAATCATCACCCACTACAGCCTTACGCCAACCACACAATGTTTCCGGTAAATGATAGCGCCCATCGTCAACACCCGAACGCAACAGAGCTTCGTAATCCCGTTTTTTTGCCAATAATTCTTCAGCCACTTGCAAATGTTCAGCCCTTGCCTGCACATGATTTTTTAATCGTTTTAGTATAGAGCCCGTTTCAGGGGGTAAGGGTTTGGGCAACGTCGCTGGTAGATCATTCTCATCCAAGGCCTGTGTTTGCTTAATAATCTGCAATAATTCATCGGCAGATCGGTGCAGTGTCTTTGAGCTAATATCACTGATCCGCGATAAACTTTTAAGATCGCCAGGTTGCACGCGAGCAATATCGTAGCAGCTGCTATCTTTTAATATCCGCCCCCGCGGTTTATCGCGCGCCCTTGCCTGCCCCTCGCGCCATGTGGTGACCGCTTGCAACACCGCAAGCTGTGATGACGACAACTTCCACACCGCTTTTACTTTTTATAATAATCTTCACTGTTATCCACTGCAGAAAATTTCTGCAACACGGTTGCGCATTCTTCCTGCAACCACGTCCAACGACCTTTTGCCGTTAAGGACTCCCGCAACCTTTCATACATCGTCGGTAAATACGCTACATCCAAGGCAGCATAATGAATCTGTGAAGCCGTTAGTGGTCGTTGTAACCAATTGGAGCGGGTCTCGCCTTTAGGCACATGAATTTGCAGCAACGCTTCCGTCATCCGCTGATAGCCTAAACTAAACCCCATCCATCCAGACCTGCGGCAATTTGAGTATCGACCAGTGGATTAGGAATAACACCGAACAAGCGATCAAACACTTCTAAATCTTCACTACAGGAATGCAGCACTTTAGTAATGTCTTTATTTTCTAACAGCGCGCTAAAGGGGCTGAAATCATCAATCGATAATGGGTCAATTAAAAAACAGCCAGTGCCATCTGAAACCTGCACCAAAGCACCAATGGGATAAAACGTATCGGTACGAATAAATTCTGTATCCAGTGCCAACACTGGTGCCTTGGCCCACTGTTGACAAAAACGTGCCAAATCTGTGTTGTTATCAATATAAACCGGGTGTTCAATTTGGTGCTGGCTGATATCCGTCATTATTAATCCACGACCCTACGGCCGGCTAGGGCATGGGCCAGTGTACCGGCATCCACATATTCCAATTCACCACCCAGCGGTACTCCGTGAGCAATACGTGACACTTTAATATTTAAGGCTTTGACTTGCTCTGTGATATAAAAAGCAGTGGCCTCGCCTTCTACGGTTGGGTTGGTGGCCAGGATAACTTCGTCAATTTTTTCCTGACGAAGGCGCAGCAACAAATCACTGACTCCGATCTCGGCGGGGCCAATACCATCTATTGGTGATAAATGCCCCATTAATACAAAATATAAACCGCGATAAATGCCGGACTGCTCAAAGGCAAAAACATCAGCCGGGGTTTCAACTACACAGATTGTAGATTGATCGCGCTTGGGGTCTTCACACAAAGAACAGCGCAATTGCTCGGTTAAGGTGCGACAATTTTCACAACGGGTGACACCGGTCATCGATTGCTCTAATTTTTTCGCTAATTTAAAACCGCCCTCACGGTCTCGCTCTAATAAATGAAAGGCCATGCGCTGAGCAGATTTTGGGCCTACTCCGGGCAAACAGCGAAGCGCGTCAACTAACTGGTCTATTAAGGGGCTAAATGCCATAGGACTTCTGTTCTTTGGTTGATTTTATAAAACATAATTTGCTGACTATTATAAAAAAGACTTAACTAAAGGGCATTTTAAATCCTGATAAATCCATACCGCCCGCCAGCCCGGACATGGCATCGCGATTAGTGGCTTCAACTTTACGCACCGCATCATTAACCGCAGCGGCCAACAAGTCTTCCAGTACTTCTTTATCTTCCGTTAACAAGCTGTCATCAATACTGACACGACGAACATCATGACGGCCATTCATCACAATTTTAACAAGGCCGGCACCAGCCTCTCCCTGCACTTCTTTTCCTGCCAGGTCTTCCTGTGCCTGCTGCATTTTCTCTTGCATCTGCTGCGCTTGCTTCATTAAATCATTAATGTTCATACATACCTCTTGGCTCCACGCTTGAGTTCCGTTTTAAATCGGTTCTACCGACTGCTCATCTAACTCTGCACCAAATTGATTAATTAATACTTGTATATTGGGATCATTTTGTAAACTGACTAAAGCTTGCTGTCTACGCTCCGCTTTCAGCCGCTCCTTTAAAATTGAAGGTGTTTCTACTGCCACCACACCCACGGTGATAGTCAATTTAATCGGCGCATTCAATGTCACCGCTAAATGCGACTCTATGCGATTACTGTAGCTTTCATTGAAGAGTGTCGCGTTATTTTCATCCAATAAAAGATGCACATGATCGCCGTCAATTTTTTGCAACACACAGTGGGAGGCGATATTGCCAACTACGCCACCAAAACCTAATTGCTCGAAGGCATGACTCCAGTTCTCCGGGGTCAGGTTTTGTAGTGATATTGACTCGGGTAAATCGGACTTAGGCTGCTGAGCAATCGCGATTGCCGCTGGTACTTCAACAGCAACTTGCAACTCAGCTCTAGCAGGCTTAGCCGCTACAACAGTTTCTGTAACTGCCGCCACTGTGGCTATCGCCGGTGCGGGTGCAGCTGCGGGCACTACCGACTCAGGTTCAGCTTCTACAACAGCTGGAGTAATGGCCGCAGGCGGTAGCGGCGCTTCAGACTTTTTTGTAGGTTGCGGCGCCTCCGAAGACACCGGGGGCTGACTGAGATCACTGTTTTGAATGCTTACTTGTGGCAGCTCAGGAATACCCGCCGGCTTAAACGCCAGCATCCGTAGCAACACCATTTCAAATCCACTACGCGGATCCGGTGCCAGCGGTAAATCACGCCGGCCATTTATTCCCAATTGATAAAATAACTGTACATCTTCTGCCGCCAATCGCGCTGCTAACTGCATCACCTGCTCACGGTCACCAAAGCTGTTGTCCGTTGCATCCGGTACCGCTTGCGCAATCGCAACTCTATGCAACAAAGTCAACAACTCTTCCAGCGCCGAACCGTAATCCGGCGCATGTTCTGACAAGCGCGCCACGGCCGCAAGTATTTGCGCACCATCCAGTGACGCCAGCGCTTCGAGAATATCGTATACCGCTGTTTGGTCGATGCTGCCAAGCATATTGCGAACATCGGCCTCCTGCAATTTACCGGAACCAAAGGAGATAGCCTGATCAGCCAAGCTCATGGCATCACGCATACTGCCATCGGCAGCACGGCCTAATAGCCATAAAGCCGGGTCATCAAAACCAACCATTTCCTGTTCAAGCACATATTGCAAATGGCCGACAATGCGTTCGGGGCTCATATTTTTTAAATTAAACTGCAGACAACGGGACAAAATAGTCGCGGGTAATTTCTGGGGATCTGTAGTCGCCAGCAAAAACTTCACATGGGGCGGTGGTTCTTCCAGGGTTTTTAACAAGGCATTAAAACTGTGAGTCGAAAGCATATGAACTTCATCGATCAGGTACACCTTATAGCGCCCAACTGTTGGCGCGTATTGCACATTTTCCAACAACTCGCGAGTGTCTTCGACTTTGGTGCGGGAGGCCGCATCCACTTCAATCAAATCAATAAAGCGGCCTTCATTAATAGACGCACATGCCCCGCATTGGCCGCAGGGCTCAGAGCTGACACCGGCTTCGCAGTTTAAACACTTGGCCAAAATTCGAGCGATGGTGGTTTTGCCCACACCACGGGTGCCTGTGAATAGATACGCATGGTGCAGTCGATTATGATCCAGCGCGTTTATTAGCGCCTTCAACACATGCTCCTGCCCCACCATTTCACGAAAGGTTTTTGGCCGCCATTTGCGCGCCAGTACCTGATAACTCATGCACTTCACCGACTATTAATCCAGCCTCGAAGGATACACCAGCACAGCCGATACATAAACGTCTAGCTCAGAAGAATTGTTAGAAAGACAAAGACTTAGCGACGATAAATACCAGATTTACCCTAGCTAAAACCCGCAAAGCTACCTGCAGCAGTATAGTCAAATAACCCCTGTGGGAAATAGCGGGCTGACTTACTGTAAACCGCGATAAAACACCTGCCCACCCAACTGAATATTAAAACATTCAAACAACCTGACAATTCCTTAATATTGGTGAACTAAGAGGCACTGCCGCTGTCCCAGTGTTAACTTTAGTAAAAGCTGCAAAATCAATTACTTGCTACCGATGCTAGATCTTGCTTTTACTACTTAGTTAGCTATGATGGTGCCAACATAACATGCAGATTAACCCCTACGGAGAAAACTATGCGTGACAATCCAGTTTTTGCTAACAGCCAATCAGCTGATTCAGCATTAGCCACCAATAAAGTCCTTCGCAACACCTATATGATGCTATCGATGACATTGCTAGTCAGCGCTATCACCGCTGGACTTTCAATGGCAATGAATCTGGGCTTCGGTGCCGGCATGGTCATGATGATCGCCGCCATTGTGTTAATTTGGTTTGTATTACCCCGCACAGCTAACACCACAAAAGGTGTTTATGTCGTATTTGCTTTTACTGCGTTGATGGGTGCCGCTTTAGGGCCAACCCTGAACCACTATCTGGCCATGGCCAATGGCGGCAACATTGTAATGCAAGCCCTGGGTGGAACCGCCTTGGTATTTTTCACCCTGTCAGGCTATGTATTAACAACCCGTAAAGATTTCAGCTTTATGGGTGGCTTCCTGATGACAGGATTGGTAGTTCTGGTGCTGGTTGCATTAGTGCTAATGGTTGGCGGCATGATGGGCTACCACGTTCCCGCTGCACAATTAGCGTTAAGCGCCGGTATCGTTTTACTGATGTCTGGTTTTATTTTGTTTGACACCAGCCGTATTATTCACGGCGGCGAAACTAATTATCTAATGGCAACCGTTGCACTGTATTTGGATATCTATAATTTATTCACCAGCCTACTGCACCTGCTAGGCGCAATGGGCGACGATTAATTTCTCACCCTGCTTTAACCAAGCCTCGATATTTATCGGGGCTTTTGTTTATCTAGCATTCACTAATGTCAGCCACGGCTATGAAATTTTCGCTACTTGTCTTAGGTTCACCCTATTCCAGCCAGTCGGTAACTACAGCCTTGCGTTTTGCTAAAGCTGCTGCTGATGGCGGCCATCAACTCTATCGGGTATTTTTTATCACGAGGGCGTTAATAGCGCCAATACCCTCAGTATCCCACCGCAGGATGAGACAAACATCCCACAGCAATGGCAACAATTAGCTCAGAAATATGAGATGGATCTTGTGGTTTGTGTCTCCAGCGCATTAAAGCGAGGAGTGATAAATGCCACAGAGGCAGAGCGTTACGAAAAACCCGCCAGTAATTTAAGCCCCCCCTTTGAGATTTCCGGCCTGGGGCAACTTGTCGATGCGGCTATTCACTCCGACCGCTTAATTACTTTTGGGCCATGAGCAATATGGAAAAAAAACATCTGTTGCTAGTTTGCCGAAAAGCTCCCTACGGTAACGCACTGAGCCGCGAAGCCATTGATATCGCTTTGGCAGCCGCGGTATTCGATCAACAGCTTAGCTTGTTATTCACTGGCGACGGGGTTTTACAATTGCTCGATCAACAGCAGCCAGAAGACCTAGGGTTAAAAAGCCAGCAAAAATTACTCTCAGCACTTGAGCTGTATGATATCAATAACCTTTTTGTGGATACCGATGCACTAACCGCCAGACATATCAACGAAGCTGATTTATTCATTGCGACCAAACCTCTGGATCAATCCGGGATGTCGGCGCTATTATTACAAGCCGATATTATTTTAAATTTTTGACCGCTGTAATCACTTATGATTTTACACACTGTAAACAAGTCGCCCTTTAACCACTCAAGCTTCGAGGAGTGCTTGCGCGTTTGCAGTGCGGGCAGTTCTATATTGCTTATTGAAGACGGTGTTTACGCTGCCAAAAATCACACCAAGTATGCAGCACTAATCGAACAACATAGCGACATCAGATTTTATGCGCTGGTCGCAGATATAAAAGCCCGTGGCCTGTCTGATCAACTTAGCGACACCGTTACTGTTATTGACGATGTAGAATTTGTGACGCTAAGCACCCAGCACAAAAGCGTACAGAGCTGGTACTAACTGTGAACCTCTCAATTGATGGGCGCACTATCACTCTGGATAAAGAAGGATTTTTAAAAAACCTGCACGATTGGGATGAAGACATTGCTGACCAACTAGCCAGCAACGAGTCGATAGAATTAAGTGCTGACCACTGGGAAATCATTCATTTATTGCGACACTTTTATCAACAGTTTGAAATATCGCCAGCCATGCGCCCGCTGGTAAAATATATCACCCAACATTTAGGAAAAGACAAAGGCCGCAGCATTTATTTGTTGCAATTGTTTCCTGGCAGCCCTGCTAAAATTGCTGCCAAAATTGCCGGCCTACCCAAGCCGGATAACTGTTTATAATGTAAGGATTAGATAAATCCCCCTATGTCAGAAACCTATCGTAAAAAACTTGGCCAACTCAAAGACAACGAGCATCCGTTTGCGCAATACGTACGCATACTTGGCAAAGGCAAAACCGGTTCGCGCTCACTCACAGAGCTGGAAGCCTATGACGCGATGAGTATGATTCTGCAACAACAAGTAGAGGATATTCAGCTCGGCGCTTTTTTAATGCTGTTGCGGGTCAAAGAAGAAAGCCCCGATGAACTTACCGGATTTGTCCGTGCAGTACGCGATAATATCGCCGCCCCAGATCAGATTGCAGTCAATCTGGATTGGTCTAGCTACGCCGGCAAAAAGCGGCAGCTGCCCTGGTACTTATTAAGCTGTTTCTTATTAGCTGATCAAGGTATTCGTATTTTTATGCATGGTGCCAGCGGCCATACCATTGGTCGACTTTACACCGAACAGGTACTACCCGAACTTGGGGTCAACACAGCAACAGACTGGCAGCAAGTTGCTACTCAGCTCGACCAACAATGCTTCAGCTTTATGCCACTGGATTACCTGTGCCCGGAGCTTAAACGCATTATCGATTTCCGGAATTATTTAGGCCTGCGTTCACCCGTACATACGCTATCGCGATTAATTAATCCATTGGCCGCTGACTACAGTATGCAAAGTATTTTCCACCCTGCCTATGCCGACAGCCACCAACAAGCCGCGATCAAGTTAGGGCAAACCAATGCTGCGGTATTTAAAGGAGAAGGCGGTGAATTAGAGCGTAAACCTGAAGCCAGCTGCATTGTTAAGATGGTAATTAACGGCCAGGCACAGGAAGAAATATGGCCGAAGCTGATTGAAGGCAGGCAAGCACAACCCGAACAACTGGATTTGCGTGAACTAAAAGCCGTCTGGCGTGGCAAGCAACAAAATGACTATGCCGAACAGGCAATTATAGGTACCACTGCGATCGCCTTAAAACTACTCGGCAAAGCCAACACGCAAAAAGACTGCCTGAATTTAGCACGGCAATACTGGCAAGACCGAAATCCTGGCCGGCTTTAATTAACTGTCAGCGCTATAGCCATTCGGATTTTGACTTTGCCAGCGCCAGCTGTCAGCGGTCATTTCTGCAATGCCTCGAGCCGCAACCCAATTTAATTCCTTGGCAGCAAACGCCGGGTCAGCGTAACAACTGGCAACATCACCAGGTCGACGGTCTACTAATTGATAAGCAATCTTTTTTCCGGATGCCTGCTCAAAAGCAGCAACCATCTGCAGTACTGAATAGCCACTGCCGGTACCAAGGTTATAAGCCACCGCACCGGGATTGTCAGCTAATTTCTCCAGCGCTTTTAAATGCCCCAAAGCCAAATCAACGACGTGAATATAATCGCGCACCCCGGTACCGTCTACAGTCGCATAATCACTGCCGAATACGGATAATTGCTCGCGCTTACCGATCGCTACCTGAGTAATAAATGGCATCAAATTATTAGGGATACCATTGGGGTCTTCACCAATACGCCCACTTCTGTGCGCACCGACTGGGTTAAAATAACGCAGCAGAATCGGATTCCAGCGCTCATCTGCCACGGCCAAATCCCGTAATATTTCTTCAATCATTAATTTGGAGCGGCCATAGGGGTTGGTTGCTGATAAAGGAAAATCTTCTGTAATCGGCACCGAGGCTGGGTCACCGTAAACAGTGGCCGAAGAACTAAACACAATATTGAACACACCGTGCTCAGCCATCACATCGGTCAGTACCAGCGTGCCATAGACATTATTATGGTAATACAGAGAAGGCTTCGCGACCGACTCACCCACCGCCTTCAAACCGGCAAAATGAATCACAGCTTCCACTTGGTTTGCAGCAAAAACCTTGGTCAAGGCCTGCTTATCGCAAATATCCACTTGATAAAAATCAACGTTTCGCCCCGTAATTTCTTTAACTCTGGCTAATGATTCCGGGTGACTATTGGATAAATTATCTACAACAATTACCTCGTGGCCACTATTCAGTAGCTCCACACAGGTATGACTGCCAATATACCCCGCTCCGCCGGTTACCAATACTTTCATCAACACAATCCGTTTATCAGGTTTATTTATTCTATAGCCAGCAAAGTGTAGTCAATCACAAGGGGAATTTCATCAAGCAAGCGTGGGATAAATTCACTATAATGCACCACTTCTGCCATCGACTTCCACAATCATCTCTACCAACCAGCCTATGCCTTTAAGCAACGTCAAACCTGAAAACTATCAAGCACTGTTAGCCAGCAAGACACAACGTATCAGCCAGCAATTCGCTGAATTTAATCCACCAGCGCTGGACGTGTTTGAGTCACCGGCACTGCATTTTCGGGTACGTGCCGAATTTAAAATTTGGCACGATAACGATGACTCTTATTATGTTATGTTTAATCGCGAGCAACCGAAACAACCGGTGCGCATTAATGAATTCCCTATTGGTGCAACCCGAATCAACCATTTAATGGCAGAGATCATTACGGCGGTTAAATCCTCCGAGCTACTACGACGCAAACTGTTTCAGGTTGAATTTTTAACCACATTAAGCGGCGAAGCTTTAGTCAGCCTTATTTATCACAAACCGCTCAATGAAGACTGGCAGCTACTGGCCAAACAACTGCAACAACAATTATCTATCCGTATTATTGGACGCAGTAAAAAGCAGCGCCTGGTACTTGACCAGGATTACGTAACCGAAACACTCACTGTCGCCAACAAGCAATACCACTTTCAACAGGTGGAAAACAGTTTCACGCAACCCAATGCTTCTGTGAATCAGAAAATGTTGCAATGGGCGCTACAACATTCAGCCAATCTTGGTGGCGATTTAGTTGAACTTTACTGTGGTAATGGCAACTTCACAGTGGTGTTAGCACAAAACTTTAACCGCGTACTGGCTACGGAAATTTCAAAGACGTCAGTTAAATCGGCGCACCATAACTTTACGATCAATCAGGTCGACAACGTCACTGTTATTCGCATGTCGAGTGAAGACTTTTCCGCCGCTCTTAATGGCACCCGCGAATTTCGACGGTTGAAAGAGGTTGACCTGAATGAATATCAATTTTCCACTGTTTTAGTGGACCCACCACGTGCCGGCTTAGACCCTGCGACAGAGCAACTCATTAGTCGCTTTGATAATATTATTTATATTTCCTGCAACCCTGATACCCTGCACCATAATCTCAGCACTTTATATAACACCCACAGCATAGAAAAAATGGCGATCTTTGACCAATTCCCTTATACCGACCATATTGAAAGCGGCGTCTTATTAAAAAAACGATAAAATACCCAATCACTCGCAGCCAACCACCACGAGGAAAACAGTATGAGCACGACCAGCGCACTCAGTGATGAAGCGATTATTCAACGCCTACAGCAAACACCGCAATGGGAGTTGAAAGAAAACAAGCTTTATCGTCGTTTGATGTTCGAAGATTTTCGTCCATGCCTTCGGTTTTATGACTCAAATTGCAATCATCGCTGAAAAACTAAATCACCACCCTGAATGGGCCAATGTCTACCGCACCGTGGATATTTATCTGACTACCCATGATGCTGGTGGCGTTAGTGACAAAGATTTTGAATTGCTGGCAGCAATAGAAAAACTCATCGGTCAAAACTAAAGAGAAGATGCTAATAACTTCGGTGCAGATTATGGCAGCGGGCTAAGTAAAAATCGATTGTCCGACTCAATGACTAGCTGTTGCTTAAATGCAGTCAGTGTTGCAACGTCACGACTAATAACACTATCTACCCGCGTCATGCCTTGATGTACCTCGTACTTCAAACCACCCTGCCTCGCTATTGTCATGGATAAGGCCTGCTGGGAACCCGGTTCAAGATTTACCAACCAGCCATCCAGTTCCAGGGCCGAACCAAAGACTGCAACTTTTTCAACCATGTGTGGACTGTTATTCTTCACTACCAAGGTAAATGTTTTTGGCTGCAAGAAAAAAACTAGCGTGGCCAGTAAAAATAAACAAAACAACAACAGGCTGATTTTTTTCGTCACTGTCACTATAACCCTAGATACGATCGAGCATTAATACACACGCACTCCATGCTTTCGGCATTGACGGGTCAACACTTCATCCAGTTGCAGCAAATCATCTTTTTCAATATCGATCACCGCCACACCGGATTTAGCATACCAGTCCTTGCGTTTCATACGCTGTGCCAAGCCAGCGCTTTTACCATCATCCCAGCATTCAATATAAAGCTGATAAGCGGGTAAATAAAAATCGGCGATCAGTTCTTCAGCGACTGGCAATCGCCGTTGGCAGGCGTGTGCGATCCCGGCCATATATAACCAATGGCAAATTTGCAGCTCGGCTTTACTGCTATGTTGATGTCCATCGAGGGATTGATACTGACTTTGATCAGCGAATAAATCATCGCCAGATGACTCCGGGGAAAAAATTTCTGCGCAAAATGCCAGCTGTGTTTTCAGTAGCGCATGTTGTTCGACTGCTTGTGGCCACACCACATAGAAAGTACCGCTGTTTTCATTTTCCAGTTGCACACCGCCTTGCTGATCACCAAGCTCTGTTAACTCCCAGCCTTGTAAACCGTGTTTTATCCAACCAAGCTCGGCCAAAATACGGTTTACTTCTCGGGCATTAATACCAACGGTTTTACCCAAAGCGCTGGCTGAAATATGCCGATTATCTTCCAGCGCCTGCAACAACGGGTGCGACAACACATCGTCAGGCCAAACGATATAACGACCATAACGTTTACTGTGAACATATTCCCCACCTTCGAATTCACCCTTGGTGGTCAGCGCCCAACCCTCTTCCAACTTACGAATCCAACCGTAATCTTTAAAGGTAGAAAATAATTGTTGCGAACTGACTTCCAGCGCTTTAGCCAAAGCACTGGTGGAAATTTTTTGCGGTGAATTGGCTGGGGTATCAGACATTACAATTACGCAGTCGCCTGTTGATAGCGGGCCGCCAACGCCTGATACACTTGCTCACTAAAATTAGCTGCCTGACTATCTAACTCGGAGAGGATTTCGACAAGATGCTCATTATCTTCACGTCCCTGCCACTGTTTGACGTAACTACCCTCCTTATAACCATTATCCTGACGGAAAAAATTCAGCACATTTTTACCGACATATTGCCGATACAAATCCTCAAAACTTAAACCGACTGCATTCATCAAATCCCAAAACAGCGCCACTGAAAAACTGCGGGTGGCCAGACTGTGCTGCGCCAGTGCTTCAGTTGCCTCACGCACTTCAATGCCACTGTATTGATATCCCGCTAATTGCTGCTCCATCGCCTCAGCGATAGCATCCTGACTTTGGCCTTCGGCAAACAAGGCACTCATCCCGAAGTGCCATATATCAATAGCTTCCAGTTTGACCTGATCCATATCCGGGTTTGTTTCTTCCACCACTTGTAGCCGTAATGCTCGACCAACTCACCACACTCAATCCAGATTGCCCGATACCACTCAAACTGTTGAGCGATCCAGTCGGCATGCACTTTCTGGTTCATCTTATCTTGCATGGCTAACATGGTGGCAAAAGCTTGTTTCATTTAGGCTCCCCTGGGGTGGTTATAACGTATTACGACAATAAATATCTCCATGGCCAGATAAGGCAGGAGCTATATCGTATTCAGCCGTCGATTATAAACAGCCAGACGCTATATTAATACCGTGGGATTGAAGCTTAAACCTCAGCCAAAGCAGGGGCTTGGCCGCAAAGACAAGCTAGCCAAACCCCAACTGGATGAAGTAGCTGAAAAATAGAACCATCAGGGCATGATCCCTGCTAGCAAAAACCTAGAATGGTTTGCGCTGGATTTTATCTGCCCATTTAATCACCGCCTTCTTTACCGCATCAGGAGCCTTGGCTTCAAATAAGTTACGGTTCAAGGCCGGAAAATCTTTGGGACCTCCCTCTTCTGGCCACTGGATCGTAGCATCTATGGCAATTTTACTGGTTCTTCCGTCAACAGCGCTAGGCTCAAAAAAGGAGGCTTTCGCTGACTCAGTAATATCACTCGCTGCCGCAGGCTGCCAGCGGGACCCTAGTGCCAACCACATCTCGGCCTGATTCATAATATCCAGATCATCATCGACCACTACCACCACCTTGGCAATAAAAGAGCGCTTGCTAATGGCATTCGCTATTTCCTTACCCAACCCCGGTTTGTCTTTTTTGATACTGACGAAATACACGCCTTTGGTATCGTCGTGATAAAAGATGCCGGTTATTTGCGGGTACTTTTTTTGCCAGGAACTGACGTTGTATGCATCCATCGGCGCCTTAACAAAACCTCCGCCAATGCTAGTAAAGCTATTCATCAATATAGGATTTTTTCGATGGGTAATTTTATTAATCCTGACGGCAAAACGTGCCTCATTACGGTCGCCCAGATAGCCATAGGTTTCATGATACGGACCTTCAGGCTCGGTATTGATTAAATCGATAACCCCTTCTATCACTAATTCTGAATGAGCTGGCACGATCAAACTGCTATCGTCACATTTAACAACCTCTAGTGCTTTACCCCGCATACCACCGACATAAGCCAGCTCATCAATGGGCTTTTTAAACGTCAAAGGAACACGAGAGCCACTCACCATCCAGGTTACAGGATCCTGACCCAACACGAAGGCCACCGGCATCATTGTTTCGCCGCGTTTAATCGCACGAAGAATCATTCTGTTTGCCGTTTGATTGGGTTCAGAATTTAAAATAATTTTTCGAGCACTGATGATTTGGCAGCGATAGGTTCCAAAATTTTGCTGCCATTCTGGGTCATAGGTGAAACACGAAGCAGTATTTATATAGCGGCCAGCATCACCGGGGTTGCCCTGTATAAAAGCAAAATTAGTAATATCTATTTCATCGCCTGTAAGCGTAATTTCTTTACAGGGAGCCTGTTCCCGAGCAACCTGTACTGGCGGTATCTGCGGGTAATCGCCACCATTGGCCTCAAGCATGGACATCATATATTTCAAGCCGGCGCGATAAGAGTTCTCTGGCACAATAGGGTCTATCTCTAAACCCCACATCAGCGCTTCCTGATGATAGTGACTTTGATTGTTGGCTATGATTGGCCCTTTAATCCAACGTCCATCCTGTTTAACATTTTCGAATAACACTACCGGCGCACCATAAGCACCAAATGTATCCGCCAGGTAATACATAATGGCTGTACCTTCGTAAGCATCCTGATCTATTTTATCAAAGCGCACCAATAAACCGTGATCCTCCATCGCGGCTAAATAGTCGCGCAAGCTCTCAAAGGGCGCTTGATTATTCGAACCTGTAGTCCGGGGTTTACCAGACATTGCATGGGCTGAGTTTGGCATTGCTGCCAAGCTCATTGAGGCTGCGGCAACACCGCTTGCAGCCAAAAAACGTCGCCTGGACACCAGCTCTTCAAGCTGTTTACTTAATTCATCACGCATACTCACCCCACAATTACTGTTGCTGATCAATGGAAATATTTTTTATTTCGCTGAAGCAATCAACCCAATCGGTAACATTGCGCGCATCGACACAGGAAATTTTTTTACCCCTGAGCCAACCAAGCCACGCTACCCAAGGGTAAATTACCCTCGTATAAAAATAGTGTTTCATGTTAAACACACTATTAAATCGCGAGATGAAGACGAATGGCAATTAAGATTTATTAAGATGAAAGATATATGCCAAACAGTCACCATAGGAAAACTAAAACTACCAACTTTACACTTCTTAATGGATAAATATTTTTTATCGCTTTTTTTCAGAACGGAATAATGCTTATAATTTTCAGGGCAATTAAATATGTCCATCCGATCCTGCGTACAAAAACCATCAATCTGTGCTTTAAGAGCGACTCGATATGTACCTGAAAAACAAGTACCAGCAACAGTGCCTAACTGTTCTTTTAATATCACTACTGCTGATGGCAGGTTGCCAGCACACGATGATAAGCCATAATACTCCCCAGCACTGCATAGCCCCTACCCCAAAGGAATTCTGTCACTGGATTTTAATCCGACCCAAATTTCTATCGAGCGCTATCGAGGTGAGGACGCGCTGTTTATTCCAAGTTACTACAATGTTGAAAAAGATCCTGTTAGCAAACTGTTTACGGGCATTTACAGAGACCGTGATAAAGTCGGGATCATTGCTGACATCCACAGCATAGACTTTGCAAACTTTGATCCCGCCAAAGATATTGAAATCATCACTGACCTCCAGCTGGGGCGAGCCAGCAAGGCATTTGGCAAAACCATTTGGCCCAATGGTGCCAGCTTGGTTGAAGAAGGTATTTTTCCATTTACTGCGGCAATACTGCCACAAGGTTTTTTAAATGCGCGGGAGGCGGGACGACTGTCAGTAATCAATCTTGATGCCCCCTCTAAAACTGAATATGTCATTCATCAAAGCCAACAAACCGGAAAATTTACCCGCCCCATGGATCCCAACAATAGTCCCCGTTGGTATCACGAAGTACGTTATTACGATGTAGACAACGACGGCTACAAAGACATTATCACTGCGCGTTCGGGTTTTCGTGTCGGTAAAGGTTTCCATCCTCCCTTTGGCGAATTAGTCTGGTTTAAAAACCCGGGCCCAGATTTAAATCCTGCAACACCTTGGCAAGAAACCATTTTATACGGTGGTCCCGCTGCTCAATTTAAGGGGCCCGATGTTCATATCGATATGGCTGATCTCGACAATGATGGTAGCCCGGAGCTCATTACCACCAATTTCTTCGCAGAAAAAATCAGTGTGTTTGGCGCACCGGATGGCAGTACCTGGTCAAAGGTAAACGCCCTTACGGGAACATTACCCAGGATGGCGGTGATTAGTGACAATCAAGGACAACCTTTCGACATCGAAGTGGGCGATGTCAACAACGATGGCCGTGTGGATATACTCGCCAGTAATCATCAACCCGATAACTGCACAGCAAAAACCCAGAGCAATATTCCAGGGCGGGTATATGTATTAGAGCTTCCCGGGGATGGCAATATCTATCAACCATGGCCGGTGCATATTATTAAAGACAATATTCGCCCACAGCCATCAACCTACCCTTTGTCAGCACCAGGGCGATTAGCACCTGGACCAGCACATCAGTTTCATGCCATGAAATCGATGCAAGGCAGCACCAAACCCAGCATTTTGGTTGGCGGCGACGAAGCGGGAAAGGCCTGGGTATTGCGTGCGAAGAAACCTGACGATCCCAATAACTGGGAATACTATTCAGATGTGGTATTTGATATCAATGATCATTATGGTGAAAGAACTAGCCAACGTTTTCTCAGCGACCCGGCAGGTATCACCATCTCCACGGTTGGTTCACCCACCATAGGGTATAGCAGTGATGATTCTTCAGCCTATGCTGAAATTTACTTGCCGGTATTCGAAGCACAGCAAATACATGTCCTCAGCTTTGAACCTCAAGGCAATAAGCAACCAGTAACCTGTGGCAGTGAACAAATCTATGCCTGTCCTGTAATAGACGCTGTAATAGACGCAACACCTTGAGGAAAAACGAGGCCATGCGTAAACAGGATAAGGCTTAGTAAGCATGCGCTAAACTGCCAATCAAAGCGGCTTTTGGGCCCCCGGCCCGGCAATCGACATTGCTTTACTATAGGCAGGCCGTTGCTGGATACGTTCTAAATAAGCAACGACGTTGGGCAGGTCATCTACCTTTCGCGCCCCGGCCAATGGCAACGTAGTTAAATTGAACACCGCTAAAATATCCGCACAGGTTAATGTATCGCCCGCCAAAAAATCGACCTCTCCAAGACGCTGGTTCAAATGCTGATAGTAAGCTTCCTCACGGCGGGTTAAAAAATCGACATTAGCGGCTGCTTGCTGCTCGACGGGGAAAACACCTACCGTCAAGTGAATAAAAAACAGGGTGAGCGCATTATTACTAAATTGCATCCAGTACAAATAGTCGGGATAGTTAGCTTGGTCCGGTGCTACACTTAATTGCCCATTACCATAACGCTGACTCAGATATTCAACGATGGCCGCCGACTCTGCCAGCACCACATCACCATCCTTAATAATCGGAGCGGTACCAGCCGGGTGCAGCGCGCGATATTCAGCCGGGGCCAAACCATCACTGCCGCGGTCATACCACTCAATGGTATAGGGTGCGTTTAGCTCTTCCATCAGCCATACCACACGGTCTGATTGTGAAACCCCAAGGTGATAAATAGTAACCATGTTTATTGCCCTATGCTGTCTGCGGTGAAATGGCGAAAGACTCCGATAGCTATCTGTATACTGAGTCTGTGGTTGATATAAGCGCTAAACCTTGCGCCTTTCACCCATGATAACCTTATTGATGTAAACGCTAAATGAATAAAGGCAGACCAGGTGTTACTGCGAGTTAAATAGTTACTGCCTATATTTGATGTTACAGTGCCGCGAAGCGGCGGTCATCATAACTATGGTTTTAGCAGCTAATTCTATGCGAACTCTTAACTATCTATGCACCCTACTTGGGTTACTACTTGCCCTGGAATGTGCTGCGAAGGATATTGTTATTAACCCGGAGCTGGGCAAATTAGTTCTGGATGAGCAGCTGAGCTACTTGCATGATCAGCAACAGACGCTGGATCTCAGCCAACTGGTAGGTAGTGATAGCGAATCACTGAACTGGCAAGCAGGTACCCAGCGCGCTGGCGCATTGATCATGGCGCCGGGGCTCTATTGGTTTAAGGGTCAATTGCGCAACGATAGTGAGCAAACTATTGATTTGGTTCTGCAGACGGAATACCCGTCAATCAAGGTGGCTGACCTATACCTTATTAAGGATAATGAGATTGAAACCCTCTACGCCAACGCTGGCCTGGATGATGCTTTTACTAATCGCCCCATTCCGCACCGAACTTTAATCAACCCGATTAGCCTCACTCCGCATAGCAGCATCACATTGATATGGCGTATCGACAGTGAACCCTTATTTCAATTTAAAGCGACGATTTGGCAGCCACAGCTATTTATCGATCGAGACCAACACCGACAACTATTTTACGGGCTGCTCTATGGCTGCCTGATTGTGATGACGCTATACAATCTATTTCTGTTCTTCGCCTGCCGACAGCGAAGTTACTTTTATTATGTACTTTACGTTAGCAGCGCAACCTACTTGATCGCTGCCGATCAGGGGCATGCCTATCAATACCTCGTCACCGACTCAAACTGGGAGAAATTGGCGATCTACGCGTTTATGTACATCGTCAATTTCAATATGTTCGCTCAATTCTCTATTCATTTTCTGAATTTAAAAAAATATGCACCACGACTACTACTTGGGATTCGCAGCCTGGCGATCCTATCGTCATTGATAGCATTTGGCGTCCTCACTACCGGTTACCTGCCATTGATATTTATTGGGCTGGCAAGCATGAGCTTATTATTTGCCGCAGCGTTAGCAGCCGGCATTATCGTACGCCGCGCTGGAGTAATTTCAGCAGGCCACTTTATTATTGCGATGATGATTCAGGTCTTTACCTTGATCGCCAGCAATATGACCACTTTGGGGATTTTATCCATTAGTGGATATCAGAAAGTCTACCCGCTATTGGTACTACGTTGATGCTGGTTTTTTTCTCGCTAGCACTGGCTGACCGTATTAACCAACTGCAAAAAGAAAACAATGACGCCAACCTCGGTATGGCCAAAGCCAATGAAGAAAAACTAAAGGCCAAAGCCGAGCTAGTTAAAAACCGAGCTGAACGCATAAATCTTGAACAATCGGCAAATCAAGCGCGACGAGAAAGCCGCTCAAAAAGCAATTTCCTCGCCACTATGAGTCATGAAATTCGCACCCCAATGAATGGCGTGCTAGGCATGACTGAACTCATGAAATCGACCCATCTGGACGAACAACAAACACTCTACTTAAACACTATTGAGCGTTCAAGCCAGTCCCTGCTGGCCATCATTAACGACTTACAGGATTTTGCTAAATTCGAGGCCGGTGAAATGTCGCTGGAAATCGCCAGCTTTAATCTCGAAACATTGTTAGACGATTGTATCTCTACCTTTTCGCTACGAGCGTTGGAAAAAAACCTGAATCTCATTGCCGATCTGGACCCGGATATACCACCGGTACTTCGCGGCGATGCAACCAAGTTGCGACAAATCATTCTGAATTTTTTAAGTAACGCGTTTAAATTTACCGACCAGGGCGATATTTTGTTGAGTGTCAGCACCACCCAGAAGTCATCCATAAATGGTATTGAACTAAAATTTGCTGTTAGAGACAGTGGCATTGGTCTCACCAATGAAGAACAGCAACGACTGTTTAGCCCCTTTCAACATGCTGACGACAGCACCTATGGCCGTTATGGCGGCAGCGGACTCGGCTTATCAATCAGCAAGCAATTAGCTGAACTGATGGACGGCAGCATTGGCGTGATTAGCGAAGCCGGCGTCGGTTCCACCTTTTGGTTTACTGCCCGCTTATTGCTCGATAAAGACATTGATAAAACACTGCTGCGTAAAAAATCAGCAGCAATCAATGGCAAGCGGCTGCTACTGGTAGACCCCAACCCAGTCTCAGCCGACATCATCAGTCGTTTATTAGAAAGCTGGAATCTCGTGGTCATTGCTTGCTGTAGCGTGGATCAAGCTAGACGCTGCATTGATCAATACAACTTTGACATTGTCCTCGCCGAATATCATTTATTAGACAGCAACAGCTTAAAAATCAGCGAATATTTACAGCTGCACTCTCCTGCTACCGTCTTTATTATAATGGCAGCTAATCGAACATTGGCCCGCAAAAATATTTTAGCGGATTACGATATCAAAATTTTGCTGGAGAAACCGATTACCCATGCCTTACTTCATGATGCCTTAGTACGTTCACTGACCAGCCCTCAGCATAGCGCGGAACAACAAGCGACATTAAGCAATGATCAACAACACCTGCGAGTGTTAGTGGTTGAGGACAACCAAGTAAATCAGCTGGTTATCCTGGGACTGCTAAAACAGCTCAACATCACTCCTGACCTCGCCGCCAATGGCCTGCAAGCATTAGCAGCCTTTGAGCAAACACGCTATGACCTCATCCTGATGGATTGCGAAATGCCGGAGATGGATGGCTATGAAGCCAGTCATCAGATTCGCGCCAAGGAACAGCAATCCGGCGCCAAGCCGGTAGTGATTGCCGCGCTCAGTGCGCATGCCCGCAGTGATTATAAAGATCGAGCACTGCAAGCAGGGATGGATGAGTATCTGACCAAACCGATAGGGCTCAATGACTTGCTGGATTTGATTAATAAACAATTGAGTCGCTAAATTTTTCGACAAAACAGAAAATAGTCACTACAAGCAAATGCCAGCCCAACGGCAACAGAGCAGTGTATTAGTCTATTATTAAGCTATTATGATGTTTATATGAATTTATCCACAGATTCTGTGGATAAGTTAGGGGATAAGTTGATTATATCGACGCCTAGCGCCTGTCAGTTCGTGACTTATTACCATTTGTACAAATTATAACCAGCATATTTTCTCCTTAAAAATCAATGACTTACTTTTTTTGTATGGATATACAGGTACGGTGACAAGTTTTTGACCTCAAAAACAGGGGAATGAGAGCTAATGTGCATAACATAGTGAAAAAAGTTAGTGACTCATGACCTGCAAAAGCAAGAGCAAAGGTCAGTTAATAAATTTAGTAGCAGTAATTTACACAATCCGCCAACAACCGGTAACACTTTTTGCGGTCAAACATTCACCCGGTTCCTAGCCAGAAAGCGTCAATAAAACCATGACTCTAAAAATACGGCATTCAATTATTAACAAAACCCAAAGCTTATTGTTAGTTTTAAGCCAGCTTATACTCATCAATTTTACGTTTGCTAATTCACTGACAGAACAACAAGTCATTCAACAAGCTGAACGATTATTCAATGGTCGTGTAGTGACTCTCACCCCAAACACAGATAAAAATATTTTTATTATTCGTTTATTAACTGATAAAGCAAAGATAATCTTGATCGAAGCAGATGCTGTTAGCGGCAACATGCAGCGAAAAAATTTCGAGCCTACCCTACCTGCAAAACCTACTCAAAATAAGTAAACTGTGAATCAACACTCGCGATAATTAATTTAATAAGTGATACCGAGGTAACTATAACCACTAGACTGGTTAATCAAACATTCTATGTGACATTGATACAATGTTAATAAAAATTATAAATAATAATCACCAATGCAAGAATTAGAATCAGGTCCGATTTGCTGCCAGTACGCTATCGACTATTACTCGGAGTATGGGCTTAGATTGTGCATTTTTATCAGTATTTATAGTGTTAATTTGCTAGCTGAAGCAGCTCAGTGGCCAACCTGGGGAACGGACAATGGTGGCAGTCGATACTTCAGTCTTGCATAAATTAACCGGGTTATTAATCATCAGCTAAATTCAGCCTGGCAATGCAAGACTGTGGCGGTACAGTGCGTGCCACAGCGTTGTTTTTGGTTTAGATACGCAACAAAAAACGCAACATCATATTGCGCAAAACGAATTATTGCCGTCACAAGTGATGGACGCTTACTCGCGACTGACGCCATCCAAAGCAAGCCTTGTATCAACTCAAGTGATAACGGTATTGTCTATGACGAACAGACGGTACAAGTTAAACAACCGACCTTAGCTCATTTAAATGAAGCGCTATCAGCCGCCCGGTTTACACGTGCAATAGAAAGCCTACTTACCAAGCATTTCCAAAATACTGGAGAAGTCCCGCTGACCATTACCATTAGCAGCATGGGCGGAATACAAGCTCCGGGCCAGCGCGCCCATCGGCGTTGAAGATTTGGTGTGGACTGCGGTTTCCATCGCCAAACCTAAATCCTTGCACATCAGGTCGACCATAAAGCCAGGTTTGTAATCATTGCTGGCAGGCGCTGTTGGCATCACCCCGGGATAAGGGTTATACACTTCCAATGACCAATTCCGACCGGAGCTGGCTAACATGATCTCGGATAATTTAGCGGGGTCCATACCATTATCGACACCCAACTTTAACGCTTCTGACGTGCCTACCATCAATACCGACAACAACATGTTATTGCAAATTTTAGCCACTTGACCGGAACCATGGTCACCCGCGTGAAAAATGTTCTTGCCCATACCTTCAAGAATCAACTTGGCTTTGGCAAAACTTTCGGCAGAACCTCCACACATAAACGCCAAGGTTCCAGCGGCCGCCGCTGCCACTCCGCCGGACACGGGCGTATCCATTACTGCTATGCCCTTTTCATTGGCTGCTGCCGCCACTTTGCGCGCAGTAGCGGCATCGATAGTACTGGAATCCAATAACACAGTATTGGGTCCAACATTATTCAGCAAGCCGTCATCACCTAAATAGACCATTTCAACATGCTTACCCGCAGGCAACATAGTGATAACAAAATCCACATCGGCAGCAGCGGCATTGGCACTGGCAGCAGACGTCGCGCCGGCATCGACTAACTGCTTCACCGCAGCGGGTACTAAATCAAATACACATACCTGGTGTCCGGATTTCACCAAATTGGCAGCCATCGGCCCGCCCATGTTTCCTAAACCAATAAAGGCAACTTTAGACATCTCTTACTCCTGCAAATAGCGACCACGCGGGTCGTTATTATTATTTAGTGACTAGTGTTTAAAGGCCACTCAAATCATTGAGCGGATTTTCCGGCCACGGTGGGCTTACCATTTGTTCGAGCAAGGCCAACGGCACATTGTCCACACGATCAAATAACCAACGCGGTTGCTGATCCTTATCGATCAGTAACGCGCGTACACCTTCTGCAAACTCAGGGTGACGTATCACATTGGTAGACAACATTAATTCAAACTGAAATACTTCGGCTAAAGACATTTCTTTCGTAAGGGCCAAGGCCTGATAAATATTACAGGCACTCAAGGCAGACCCATGGGCCAATGCTGCAGCGCCTTTGCTCAACCATTTATCATCAGTTGCATGTTCAGTAATGGCTTGCACAATTTCCGGCAGCGTCGCAAAGCCAGTGAGCTGTTGAATGATATCGAAATGAGGTTCAATATTAGCTGCAGGCAAAGCCGATTGATTATTCATAGCCACCGCTGCCAACAACCCATCGACTAAACTCGAGTCTGCACTTCCCGACCAGTTCAATGCCAGCAGTTGCTCCAGCACATCCTGTTTTTGCTCGTGCTGAATAAAGTGATCGCCATAGCCTACATAGAGACAATCCGTCGCATTCATGGAGCCAGCGGTTAACGCCAAATATAAACCGGTGCGACCGGGCGCTCGATTCAAAAACCAACTGCCACCGACATCCGGATACAAGGCGATGGTAATCTCCGGCATCGCCATGCGGGTTTTTTCAGTCACTACACGGTGCTTACAGCCTGCCATCAAACCCAGACCACCACCCATAACAATGCCGTGGCCCCAGCAGATCAAGGGTTTTTTATATTGGTGAATGATGTAGTCCAGACGGTATTCACGCTCGAAAAAACTTTCTGCATACTCACAGGGGCCGCCCGGATTTTCGACCGCGGATTGATGCAGTTTTTGCACATCGCCACCCGCACAAAACGCCTTTTGGCCAGCGCCCTGTAACATCACGCCAACGATCGAGTCGTCTTGCTGCCAATCAAGCAACTGGCTATAGAGTAAATCAACCATCTCGATGCTAAGTGCATTAAGTGTTTTTTCTTCATTCAAGGTCGCAATAGCAAATTGCTTACCATTGGTAGTGGCCAGCGTTTCAAATAAAACCGGCGGGGTGCTGTTGTCTGTCATCAGGCGTTTTTCCACTCCGCTTTGCGTTTTTCAACAAAGGCCGAAACCCCCTCTTTTTGATCCTGACTATCCCACAGTTTTACAAACTGCTCGCGTTCAGTGACAAAATTGGCATTCAACGGTTGTGAGCGTGCGGCCATAATCAGTTCTTTGCAGACCCGCACCGAGGTTGGGCTCTGCCCTTCTACTTTGCGCGCCAACTCGATCGCTTTTTCCGCGACGGTGCCACTTTCAACAATCTCGGAAATTAGACCTATTTCCAGCGCCTTGTCCGTTTTTAAACGCTCACCCAATAAGATCATGCGCTTCGCCCACTGCTCACCCACCAGCCAGGATAAGTGCTGGCTACCTAAGCCACAGGGCAATAAGCCTACCGCGCATTCAGGTAATGCCATCTGGGCATGGGCGTCAGCAATGCGGATATCACACGCTAGCGCCACTTCCAAACCGCCGCCCATGGCATAACCATTAATAGCCGCAATCGAGACACCGTTGTAGTTAGTGAGGGTTTCAAAGGACTTACCAAACGCTGCAGAAAAATCAAATACCTGACCTTTGTCATCGTGATTAAAACGATTGAGATCAGCCCCCGCTGAAAAGAACTTCTCACCGCTACCGGTAATAACTAGCGCGTAGTTATCTTTATCTGCATTCAATTCCTCAACGATATCGACTAAAAAGTGCAGGCTTTCCGGTGTCCAGGTATGAGCGGGTGGATTATTTAATGTCAGTAGTGCTACATGACCCTGTTTTTCGACCAGTATGGGTTGACTCATTAGGTAACTCCTCTCGTTATTAATTATCGTACGGAACCAGGCTACGCTCAGGGATCGCTATCGAATGAGATCCAACGCCCCTTCCATAACGATACGTCGCGCAATAATGACACGCATGATTTCGTTGGTGCCCTCTAGAATTTGATGAACACGGTTATCGCGTACATAGCGTTCCAGTGGGTATTCTTTGATATAGCCGTAGCCACCATGTAACTGCAGCGCGTCATTGCAAATGGTAAAACACACATCGGTGGCGAAACGTTTGGCCATAGCGCAGTAGGTTGTGGCGTCGGAGTCTTTACTGTCCAATTTGAAAGCAGCGAGACGGACCATTTGCCTGGCAGCGACTAACTCAGTGGCCATATCGGCTAATTTAAATTGGGTGTTTTGAAATGCGGCTATAGGTTTTCCAAATTGCTCACGCTCCTGGGTATAACGGGTTGCAGCTTCTAACGCAGCCTGCGCAGTACCCAGCGAACAGGTAGCGATATTGATACGACCGCCATCCAAGCCTTCCATCGCTATTTTAAAACCCTGCCCTTCACTGCCCAATCGATTCGCCACTGGTACTTGGACATTATCAAAACTGATCAAACGAGTGGGCTGTGAATTCCAACCCATCTTCTCTTCTTTTTTGCCGTATTCAATCCCCGGCAAATCGGCAGGAATCGCAAAGGCGGTAATGCCTTTGGCACCGGTATCAGCGGTACGTAACATCACCACTAGCAGGTCAGTATCGCCAGCGCCAGAGATAAACATTTTACTACCGTTAACCCGATAATGGTCGCCATCCAGCGTTGCTGTACTGCGCAAAGAACCGGCATCGGAGCCAGCACCCGGCTCAGTCAAACAGTAAGACATCAATTTATTACCGGCAATGATATCCGGGCACCACTGTTCAATGATTTCAGCTTGGCCATAGCGGGCCAACATATTCGTGGCCATATTATGAATGGTGAGAAAAGCCGCAGTTGAGGTACAACCTCGTGCTAATTCTTCTACGATGACACTGGTATCCAGCCGACTCAGACCAAGGCCGCCAACGTCCTCTGGCGTATAAAGCCCCATAAAACCCAACTCACCGGCTTGTTTCAGTGCCTCTTTGGGAAAAAAATGTTCCGCATCCCAGCGAGCAGCATTAGGCGCAAATACGCCCTCGGAAAATGATCTGGCTGCAGCCTGAAAGGCGAGTTGGTCTTCAGTTAAATTAAAGTCCATAGCACTTCCCGTTACTTGAGTTTGTCGATGACAGAACCAAATAATTCCTCATCACTAGGCAATACCTTCGAGGTGGCTAAAGGCTTGGAAATCCAAGTGATGTTGACCAGATCCTGCCAGGTAATATTATTATTAGTGCTGTTATTGCCCCAGGAACCACAACCCAGAGAAAAAGTCTGCCGCATACCATTCCACAAGTTACCGCTGTTGGATGGCGCCTGTGGCTGGTTAACCATCACCCGTGAGGTTTTGGTTTGCATGCCATATTTCAGAATATTGTCATCGTTGTAGGAGTAAATACCACAAGAATGACCCTGGCCTTGATAAGCTTGAATCGCATTCACTTTAGCAATCGCCTCATCAATATCTTTTACTTTATACAAAGTCATAGTGACCGACATTTTCTCGCCCGAGAATGGGAAATCAGCACCGGCGCCAGTTTCTGGAACGATCAGGAACGTTTTACCTTCCGGTAAATCAAAACCGGCCATCTGTGCCAACGCACTTGCCGGTTGTGCCACAATCTTTGCAGAAAGGTGATCATCTTCCCAGATGATCGCTTGCAGCTTGGCTTTATCGCCTTCATTTAACAGATAACCACCTTCAGCTAACAACTTGGCCAGCAGCTCGTCATAAACGGCTTCAACAATCACCAGTGAATTATCGGAGGAACAGGAAGCCGCTAAATCCAGTGTTTTGGAAATACGGATTTTTTCTGCAGCTTCGTCAAGGTTGGCGGTTTCATCAACAGTAATCACTGCGTTACCAGCACCTACACCTAAAGCTGGCGTACCAGAGGCGTAAGCCGCTTTAACCATCGCCGCGCCACCAGTAGCTAATATCCGGTCACACTGCTTCATTAATTCCTCTGTGGTTTCCAGTGAAGGTGTATCAATGCTGATGACCAAATCCTCAGGAGCACCCATTTTTTTTAAGGCTTCGCGCATGCGGTCGCAAATCATTTTATTGGTTAACTTGGAGCGAGGGTGTGGCGCGATGATCATTGAGTTGCGGCCTTTTACTGCCGAGATCGCTTTAATAACCGGCGTCGCTTCAGGGTTAGTGCATGGCGCCAGCGCACCGATAACACCTACTGGCTTCGCGATCTTAATAATATTACGAACCTTATCCTCTTCTAATACGCCCACTGATTTGTCATCAATGATGTCGTATAAGGCGGCTCTGGTCTTGCGATTAATTTTCAGAAATTTACCTTCGTAGTTACCCAACTGGGTTTCGTCAACAGTAAATTGGGCGATCTTTTCAGAAATTTCAGTTTCAGCAATCGACCATACCATCGCCTTAATTAACTCATCGACCTGCTCTTGGGAGTAATGTTCAATGGCTGCCTGCGCCTTGCGTGAACGTGCAATTAAGGCAGCAACTGTAGCCTGGGGATCGTTAGCGATTGTCATAATCTATACCTGATAATAATGAAACTGTGTTAGTCGCGGGATGATTGACATGATCAATTCGCGACCAATTTTTTTGCGGCAGATAAGGTAACACAGCTTAGGTGGAGGAAGAATTGATTTAATTGCGAAATTGATGGACTATGTTGCGCAAATCCCTTGCCCCCCAAACACATGATAAAAATTTTAAATACTTTAAATTCAAAGGCTTATTATGCCTGATATCTCGCAATGGCCACTCTCACCTGAAGGAATAAGATTTATTGTTCCTGAATTTATTGTTGCTGAGCTAGCCACCAATCCACTCACCGATGGCTGCTATCTGGTTGCTCTCGGTTATTACCCGAATGCCTTTGGCCATCGTATGGATCGCCCTATCCATAGTGACCAGCTGATCATTTACTGCACTGATGGTGAAGGTCTTATTCAGGTGGGTAACGACAGCCAGCTTATTAAACGTGGAGACATGCTAGTACTGCCAAAAAATATCGCACACCGCTATCAGGCGACCACCAATAGCCCATGGACTATCTACTGGGTGCATTTTGATGGCCTGCTCAGCAACCACTTTCTAGCACCACTCGTGCCGGATGGTCAGGCCTTCTCTGTATTACCTCTTGGCATCCAACCCAAGCTGGTCGCAGATTTCGAAGCCTTGCTGGAGGTGAGGCGCACCGGTTATAACCCTCGCAATTTTGTCTACGCCAGTAACCAATTGCGCCAAATCCTTAGCTTTCTCGGGGCGAGTGGTCACTTAGCCAACAATCAGGCCGAACAACTTAATCTCGATGCCATACATGCGATGATGCAGGAAAACTTACACGGCCAGCTATCACTGGATACGCTGGCAAAAAAAGTACAGCTCTCTAAATACCACTTTTCCAGTAAATACAAATCGATTACCGGGCAATCCCCCATACAGCACTTCCTGCACCTGAAGATGGAACACGCCTGTTACTTACTGGATATTTCCGGCAATAGCGTCAAAGAAATCAGCCGTAGCTTAGGGTATGAGGACAACTTTTATTTCTCGCGCTTATTCAAGAAAATCATTGGGGTATCACCGCGCCAGTATCGCCAATTAAAACGCGGTTAGCGGCACTAATTGTGGCGCGACCTGTCAGTACTTTTACGCCGCCATTTTTTAATAGCTGTTTCATGCTACACTGCAAAATTGTGTGTTATATCGGCTGGGGAACTGCCTCTCAACCGTCCTAGAAAAGACTTTAAAATATAGCGCTATACTATTGTTATACATAATATTTACCACTGAGAATAACCCTCTATGTTGAAATCATTTACTTGGCAGCGCTCCCTGTTCGGCGCCCTCTTTATTTGCACGCTATTATTCTCGTTAAACACGACTGCGACAGTACAATCGACGCCATTAACCTATAGTGCAGAGCAATCAAAAACGGCTAAAGACATTATCAGCAAGCTCCGCCAGCGACACTATATCCGGCAATCTCTCAATGACAGCTTGTCATCCCGTATTTTCGATACCTATCTGGAAAAGCTCGATGGCAATCGCAGCTTCTTTTTAAAGTCGGATTTAAAAGAGTTTGAGCAGTATCGTCTTCAGTTGGATGACACCCTGTCAAAAGGCGACCTTGAGCCCGGCTACATTATTTTCAATCGCTACCAACAACGTCTTGTCGATCGTCTAAGCAGTATTGTCGAACAATTACCCGAAATGGTTGCCAGCATGGACTTTGATAAGGACGAAGCACTGATTATCGACCGCACTCAATTGGCATGGCCTGCTACCATGGCAGAAGCTGACGACCTGTGGCGTAAAATCATCAAAAGCCGGGTATTAAGTTTACGTATGGCTAAAAAAGACGAGGCTGAAATAATACCTCTGCTACAAAAACGCTACCAAAACCAACTCAATCGCGTACAACAATCTAATAGCGAGGACGCATTCCAGGTCTACATGAACGCACTGACCTCATTGTACGACCCACATACCAACTATCTTTCACCCAGAACCTCGGAAAATTTCAATATCAACATGAGCCTGTCGCTGGAAGGTATTGGCGCTGTATTACAAATGGAGGATGAGTACACGAAAGTGGTCCGTCTGGTTCATGCTGGTCCCGCCGATAAGCAAGGACAACTAAATCCCTCCGACCGGATTGTGGCAGTGGCACAGAAAGACGGTGAGTTTCAGGATGTTATTGGTATGCGTTTGGATGAAGTGGTTGACTTAATACGCGGACCAAAAGGCAGCCTGGTAAAATTACAAGTGATTCCAGTAAGCGCCAAGACTGACGATGAGAATATCGTGATTGATATCATTCGCGACACTGTCAAACTCGAAGAACAAAGCGCAAAAAAGAAGATTCTTGAAATCTACCATGAAGATAAATTATCCCGCATCGGTATCATCGATATCCCTGCCTTCTACATTGATTTTGACGCCATGCGCAAGGGTGACCCCAATTATAAAAGTACCACCCGTGACGTAGAAAAACTATTAACAGAGCTAATCGACGATAAAGTTGATGGCATCATTATCGACCTTCGTGAAAATGGTGGAGGTTCTTTGCAAGAGGCCAATCAATTAACCGGTTTATTCATTGAACAAGGCCCTACCGTTCAAATCAGGCACTCCAGCAACAAGGTATACCGCGACGGTAAGCGCTCGCCTAGCGCTTACTACAACGGTCCACTGGCAGTATTGATCAATCGACTGAGCGCCTCCGCTTCAGAGATTTTTGCCGGCGCCATCCAGGATTATCAACGTGGCATTGTGGTAGGCACCCAATCTTTTGGTAAAGGCACTGTGCAGTCATTAGCCCCACTTAAGCAAGGTCAGCTGAAAATTACTGAATCCAAGTTTTACCGGATTTCTGGCGAAAGTACCCAACATCGCGGCGTACTACCAGATATTCAATTCCCTGCCACTTATGACACTGAAAAGGTTGGCGAGAGTTCACTCGAGAATGCTTTGGCATGGGACCGGATCGACCCCATTCGCCATCCAAACTATTTTGACCTACCCGCTATCCTGCCATCGCTGAAAGCCAAGCACGAGCAGCGCATGAGTAAGGACCCTGACTTCATCTTTCTTAATGAGCAACTTGTACTCATGGCGGAAAATCGTGCAATTACCTCTATACCACTGCAGCAAGAAGCACGCAGCAAAATGCAGCAACAGGAAAAAGAAAGGGCATTATCCATCGAAAACAAGCGGCGTGTGGCGAAAGGACTGAAGCCACTAGATGATATTGAAACCAGTGAAGACGATGAACTGGCAGATAACCCCGTAGATGATGCCACCAAGGAAGAGGATCAGGATAAAGAAGAGGAGATAGACCCACTACTGACAGAAACCGGCCATATCTTATTAGACGCTATGCCCGCATATCTGCCCAGCAAAATAGCAGTTAATCATTAACACTGGAGCTGCAAGAGAAACCTACAAAAAGACACTAAACACTAAAATCGATACTAGAGCGGCGACGATCTGCCCCCGCTCTTCTATCCATTACTTGCTTGGAACCGCGTCGACCACGACGATCGCGCTTAAATCGACGATCAGCAGCTAATATATCGCGCTTATCTGCCGCACTCGAAGGAACAATTCTGCGGCTATTGGCTTTCGCCAATGACGATGAAGCGGGTGTATTGACCGCGTTATTGACGGGAAAATTGATCATTATTTACTTACCTCCTTTATATAATTATCGACGGAAGCGGGTAAATCTTTAGATCATCTCAACGCCAATAGTTCATAAAATAGGCACTTTTACCTATTATCCTCCTTTAAGCTCAAACCATGCCAACTTTTCACGTAATAACACAACCTCGCCTACAATTAGCAGTGTCGGTGGTTTAATCTGCTCCTGCGCCACTCGATTAGGCATATCTTGTAGGGTACTGCTGATTACACGCTGATTGTGAGTGGTTCCCTGCTGTATTAGAGCGATAGGCGTATCCACAGAACGACCATGGGCAATTAATTGCTGACAAATAATTGGCAGGCCAACCAAGCCCATATAAAACACCAATGTTTGCTTCTCATGCACCAACTCTGACCAAGGTAAATCACAACTTCCATCCCTCAGGTGACCGGTCACAAACCTGACTGATTGTGCGTAATCACGATGAGTAAGCGGAATACCTGAATAAGCTGCGCAACCCGAGGCAGCAGTAATACCGGGCACAACCTGAAACGGTATCTTGTTCTCGGCCAACTGCTCAATTTCTTCGCCACCGCGGCCAAATATAAATGGGTCACCACCTTTAAGCCGCAATACTCTTTTACCCTGTTTTGCCAAATCAACTAATAGCTGATTTATATTCTCTTGCGGTACCGCATGGTCAGAACGGGCTTTACCCACATAAATTCGCTCGGCATCGCGGCGACATAAATCCACAATCTGATCGGCCACCAGGCGATCATAGAGCACTACATCTGCTTTTTGCATAAGACGCAACGCTTTAAACGTCAACAAATCGGGATCACCCGGGCCGGCACCAACCAGATAGACTTCGCCACCTGGCGCTAGTTCTTCGCCTAATTGTTGCGCCAACATTTCTTCAGCGGCTTGCTGCTTGCCGGCAAACACCATTTCAGCAACAGGCCCCTGCAATACCGATTCCCAAAAATTTTTCCGATCATCGATATTGTCAAAACGCGCTTTAACCTGGTCACGAAAATTCCCGACCAAATTAGCGAGCTGGCCGTAGGCTGAAGGGATAATTGTTTCAATTTTTGCACGTAACATCCGCGCCAGTACCGGTGATTTACCGCCACTTGAAACCGCAATAACTAACGGCGAGCGATCAATAATAGCGGGTAAAATGACACTGCAGAGGTCCGGACTATCTACCACATTAACCGGGATATGACGCTGGTGCGCATCTTTGGAAACTACTGCATTGAGCTGGGTTTCATCCGTTGCGGCAATTACCAGAAACTTATTGTCCAGGTCAGCGCTATGATAATCCCCCAATCGGCAACTACCACCACTGGCGACGGCTAAAGCATGCAGCTCGGGTAATATTTCATGAGCGACAATATGAATGACTGCGCCCGCCTTACTTAACAAACCCGCTTTGCGCAGCGCCACATTACCGCCGCCCACCAACAAACAGGGCTTATTCGTTAATTGAAAATAAAGCGGCAAAAAATCCATTAAGGTCAGGCCAGCTCAGTAATGCCGCCCATATAAGGACGCAATGCTTCTGGAATGATTACAGAGCCGGATTCAGTTTGATAGTTTTCTAACACGGCAACCAATGTGCGACCCACCGCCAAACCTGAACCATTGATCGTATGCAACAATTCAGGCTTATTAGTCTCAGGGTTACGCCAGCGCGCCAGCATGCGCCTAGCCTGATAATCACCAAAATTACTGCACGAGGAAATTTCACGGTATTTCTGCTGACCAGGCAACCACACCTCTAAGTCGTAAGTCTTTTGTGCCGAGAAACCTAAATCGCCGCCACAAAGAATAACTTTACGATAAGGCAGGTTCAATTTTTGCAAGATAGCTTCGGCATTCGCGGTTAATGATTCCAGCTCGTCGGCTGACTGATCAGGACGCACCATCTTTACCATTTCTATTTTTTCGAATTGATGCTGGCGAATCATCCCGCGGGTGTCACGGCCATAACTCCCCGCCTCACTACGAAAACAAGGGGTATGACAGACAAAGCGCAAACCATCACCCATTTCTTTCGCTTCAAAGATTCTGTCGCGCGCAATATTGGTTACCGGGACTTCGGCAGTGGGAATCAAATAGTAATCCTGCTCCCCTTCTAACTTGAATAAATCTTCTTCAAACTTGGGTAACTGGCCAGTGCCACGAAGTGACTCCGCGTTAACGATATAGGGAACATAGATCTCACTGTAGCCATGCTCATTGATATGGGTATCCAACATAAACTGAATTAAAGCGCGATGTAACCGCGCCATATTGCCCTGCATCACAGCGAAACGCGAACCGGTTATTTTTGCCGCCACGTCAAATTGCAAATCACCCAAGGCTTCGCCAACATCAACGTGATCCTTAACTTCAAAATCAAATTTTTTAGGTTCACCCCAAGTCAATACCTCAACATTACTGTCCTCATCACTCCCTTCCGGCACCGCATCCTCAGGGATATTCGGCACACTCATCATTAATTCATCAAGTGCATCACCAGCTTGCTGCGCTTTCTGTTTTAGCGCCTCTAGCTGTCGCTCTATTTTTGCCAGAGTTTCATTAACTGTTTTTTTAGCCTCATCGACTGGCACGCCCTGCTGTACTAGTTCGCCAATTTTTTTCGAAGCCTGTTTACGCTCTGCCAACAGAGTTTGGCTTTCGGTATCAGCTTGCTTACGATCACCATCCAAACGAATAAATTCCGCCACATCAAAACTATAATTTTTCTTTTTTAGCTGCGCAGCTACCGCTTGCGGGTCTTTGCGGATGAGTTTGATATCTAACATTTAATTGAAACCTTTATCTTTTAAATTTTAATCGTGACTTTATAAAAAACGTGTCAGTGTGATGGCCAACCAGGAAGCAAACACACACACTAATAAACTGGTAACCACATAGACAGCTGCATTAAGTAACAGACCACTTTCCAACAGGGTTATGGTTTCCAGGGAAAACGTCGAGAATGTAGTGAATGCACCTAAAAAACCGACCATCGCAACACTACGCCAATCCGGATGCAATGCCAGCCGCTCAGTAATTAGCACATACATAATGCCAATACAAAATGAGCCAATCACATTCACAGCCAAGGTTCCCAATGGGAAACCACCCAGCTGCCACTTACCATGACTAACCGTATTCACTGCATTCACCATCCAATAGCGACACAAGGCACCAGCGGCGCCACCGGCAGCAATCATCAGTATGTGCTTCATATTTTTTAACTACCTGATTGTTAAAATTCAGCACCAGCCTCTATTTAATAGCGCTGCATTTTACTGCTTTTATCCAGTTCGCGCAGATAATTCAGCTTTTCTGCAATTTTTATTTCCAGCCCTCTATCGACAGGAAAATAAACCCGGGTATCTTTTAACTCTTCGGGAAAATAATTCTCTCCCGCTGCATAGGCTTGCGGCTCGTCATGGGCATAGCGGTATTCACCACCATAATCCAACTCCTTCATCATCGCCGTCGGCGCATTGCGTAAATGCACCGGCACATCATAACTAGGCTGTTGATTAATCATCGCCATGGTTTGGTTAAACGCTTTGTAGACAGCATTGCTTTTTGCTGCAGAAGCCATATAAACCACCGCTTGTGCAATTGCCAAGCTACCTTCAGGGCTGCCCAGCCGCTCCTGAACATTCCAGGCGTTTAAAGCTATTTCTAGTGCTCTTGGGTCGGCATTACCGATATCTTCACTGGCCATGCGCACTACCCGCCTGGCTATATACAAAGGGTCACAACCGCCATCCAGCATGCGACAAAACCAATACAGTGCCGCATCAGGAGCCGAGCCTCTCACCGCTTTATGCAACGCAGAAATTTGCTCGTAAAATAAATCTCCCCCCTTATCAAAACGACGGACAAAACCATCCAGAACTTCGGATACGGTATTTTCATCGATACGCTTTTGTTTATCATCTCCCGGCGCTAACTCCACCGCCAGCTCCAACAGATTTAACGCACGGCGCGCATCACCATCTGCAGCCAGGGCTAGCTGGGACAACTGCGAAGACTCTAACAAAATCTCTATGGGTTGGTAACTGACGCAGGAGCGGTAAATAATCGCTTCAATATCATCAACCTCTAAAGCCCGTAACTTATAAACACGGGTTCTGGACAGCAAGGCATTATTTAATTCAAAAGACGGATTTTCTGTAGTCGCACCAATAAAAATCACGGTGCCATCCTCAACAAAGGGCAAAAAAGCATCCTGCTGCGACTTATTAAAACGGTGCACTTCATCAATGAACAGAATCGTTTTGCGACCCGCTGCTTGCTGATGCGCAGCCTCGTCTATTGCTACGCGAATATCTTTTACTCCCGCCAATACTGCGGACAAGGCGATAAAGTGTGTATCACACAATTCGGACACCAATTTCGCCAGCGAAGTTTTACCAACACCTGGCGGCCCCCATAACACCATGGAGTGTAATTGATCACTCTCTAATGCTTCCCGCAACGGCTTACCAGGACCTAAAATATGCTGCTGACCAATATAGTCAACTAACGTACGCGGTCGCATTTTAGCGGCAAGCGGCTGATAAACCGGTTTTTGTTCGAATAAATTACGGTTCATTGTTGATAACATCGACACCTTTTGGCGGAGTGAATTGAAATATCTCATCCGCTAAGGGCTGATTCATGCGCACCGATGAAAATTCAATAATCGTCGTTTGATCGAGGCTATCTCGAAGGATCATGCCGGAAATGGAAGCTCCGCGAAACTCAAGCGTCAGCTGCTTAAAAACACCATCATCAGTACGCGGCGAAAGCACAAATTGCTGTGAAGTTAACGCTTGTACTTGATACTGCTTGCTGATTTCAGCAATCTCACCACTAAGCAGTAACGCCGGCGCTTTATCCATATCGGCAGAAAATGGCTGTTTACTGACTTGCTCTAAATCCAGGTCATGCAACCATAAAATTTTACCGTCGGTGACAACCAAATGTTCATAAGGTGTTTCAGTACGCCAATAAAAACGACGCGGCCGTTTCACTTTTAACACACCAGAGGCTTGTTGCAATACTGCTCCTTGAGAGTCTTTAATGGTTTGTTGAAAGTTAGCCAGCAAGGTATCCATTACCTGTAATTTATCTGCCAGCTGTTTTACTGCATCCTGTGCAGAAACCAACGAACTTAAAGGTAATGCGATAACTAAGGATAAAACTACTTTGCGATATAAGTTCACAATGATTCCACTATTAAGAAAACTATTATTCGAAGGATGCTGGGGCCAGCACTTCACGACTGCCGTTGGTTCCCATTTCAGTGACTACACCGGCAGCTTCCATTGCTTCAATTAATCGAGCTGCTCGGTTATAACCAATTCGTAACTTTCGCTGAACTGAAGAAATAGAGGCGCGTCTTGATTGAATAACATAATTAACCGCCTCGTCATAGAGCGCATCTGATTCACTGTCGCCATCATTACCACCTTCGGTAAAACCGGGAATGGCGGGACCACTAGCACCTTCGTCAATGAGACCAACAATATAATTAGGCTCTCCACGCCGTTTCCAGTCGGCAACCACTCGATGCACCTCTTCGTCAGAGACAAACGCACCATGCACTCGTAACGGCAAACTGGTTCCCGGTGGCAGATACAACATATCACCATGACCTAATAATTGTTCAGCCCCGCCCTGATCAAGAATGGTTCGGGAATCTACCCGCGAAGAAACTTGAAAGGCTATTCTTGTAGGCACGTTAGCTTTAATCAAACCGGTGATCACATCTACCGAGGGGCGTTGAGTTGCCAGTATTAAATGAATACCTGCTGCACGAGCTTTTTGCGCAATCCGCGCAATCAACTCTTCGACTTTTTTACCGACCACCATAATCATGTCAGCAAATTCGTCAATCACCACAACAATGGACGGTAATGTTTCTAACGCTGGCGCCGTGGGTTCTTCCTCTCCCGCTTGATAGACTTCTTCTTTGACCCACAATGGATCAAGAATCGGATTACCGCTTTCGATGGCATCCGTAATTTTGCGATTAAAGCCGGCAAGATTTCGCACGCCCATGGCGGACATTAATTTATAACGACGCTCCATCTCAGCGACACACCAACGTAAACCGTTAGCAGCATCTTTCATGTCAGTGATAACTGGTGTCAATAAATGAGGAATACCATCATAAACCGACAGTTCCAACATTTTTGGGTCGACTAAAATCAAGCGCACTTGCTGCGGCGTTGACTTGTATAACAAGCTTAACAACATGGCGTTTACACCGACCGACTTACCTGAACCGGTAGTACCTGCAACAAGTAGATGCGGCATTTTTGCAAGATCGGCAACAATAGGCTCACCTGAAATATCATGCCCCAACGCCAGGGTGAGCGGTGATTTGGAATCGTCATAGACTTTAGATGACAACACGTCACGGTAATTTACAATGGCGCGATCTTCATTGGGGATTTCAATACCTACTACTGACTTTCCAGGGATAACTTCAACCACACGAACACTGATAACCGCCAGGGAACGAGCAATATCTTTAGCCAGATTAGTGATCTTACTGACTTTTACACCAGTGCCGGGTTGAATTTCAAAACGGGTTACTACCGGGCCAGGCAATACTTCTTTGACTTCAGCCACTACCCCAAAGTCTTTAAGTTTATGCTCCAATAACTTTGACAAGGCCTCAAGCGCTTCTTCAGAAAAACCTTTTCGGTGGGTGTCATTGGCCGGGTCCAATAACTCCAAATTGGGTAAAGTACCAACTACCGGTGCGTTAAACAGAGGCTGCTGTTTTTCACGTTCTGAACGGACACTTTTCTCTGCTTTTTTCGGCAAGGGCAGAATTTTGGGGCGCTCCCGAGTTTTTTCTTTTTCGACCTGCTGGGCAATAACAACTTTACGCTCTTGTTGCACTTTCTTTAGAGAGCGCTGTTCTTTGCGCTGCTGCCAATAACGAGTCAGATAGAGATAACTGCGATTAAGCCCGCGTAGCGTCAACGCACCGATTTGGTCCATTAATTTCAACCAGGACAAATCAGTGAAAATTGTCATGCCAAATAAAAACAGAGCCAACAGGATCAACCGGGCACCAATCAAACTAAATGAAGCCACCATTGCGGCGCCAACGCTCTGCCCCAAGGCACCGCCAGCACCAAATGGCAAACCGGAATCACCATTATCACCAATCATCGCCAGAGAGGTGCTAGCCACCATGACAATCACCAGACCTATAATTCGAATAGAGAATGACGCCCAATCAAAGCGCTGTGGTTGATAACGCTGCCGAAACAATATCCAGGCGCGATACCCTACCATCAGCGGAAAGAGATAGGCCATATAACCAAACATAGAGAGGAAAATATCGGCAAGCCAGGCCCCTGTGGGTCCACCTGCATTCATTACTGGCTCACCGGTACCGGTACGCGACCAGCCGGGATCGGCCCGATCATAGCTACTTAGGGCCATCAACAAGTAGATAAACACCGCCACAAAACCTATTAATGCACCTTCACGCAAGCGGGGTACGAACTTTTCCACGGCGGGATTGTTAGCGGTTTTATCCGGCATGACCTGCTTATTCAAAACAGTGGCTTTCCTTTATTATTACGGGCCGATGTAGAAGACGTCACCTGTTTTGTAATGAATTGAATATAAATTCTGCTACAGGTCTTTTAATTGTCAAAACTAGCCCAATATTACCATCTAAATCAGGTATTTGCCTCAATATAGCGTTTATTTGGCAAAAGCTTTGAAACGGTTTTTCTACGGGCCTATTTACTCTATGATAGCCAGCCTCTAAACCAGCACCACTGATGTCACATTGTTAAAAGGTAGATTATGAGCGACTTACAACACCACCCTCTGATTATTTTAGGGTCCGGCCCTGCCGGCTATACTGCAGCCGTCTATGCCGCGCGCGCCAATTTGAACCCAGTGATCATCACTGGTATGCAACAAGGTGGTCAGCTCACCACCACTACCGATGTCGACAATTGGCCCGGTGGCGCTGAAGGTCTTCAGGGCCCTGACTTGATGATGCAAATGCAGGCCCATGCCGAGCGTTTTGAGTCGCAGATAATTTTTGACCATATTGAATCTACCGATCTGCAACAGCGGCCATTTATCCTTAAGGGCAATAGCGCCAACTATAGCTGTGACGCACTGATTATTGCTACCGGCGCATCTGCACAGTACTTGGGATTACCCTCCGAAGAAGCCTTTATGGGCAAAGGCGTTAGTGCTTGTGCTACCTGTGATGGTTTCTTCTATCGTGGTAAAAAAGTAGCCGTCATTGGCGGCGGTAATACAGCTGTCGAAGAGGCCCTGTATTTATCTAACCTAGCGTCGGAAGTGACACTGGTGCACCGCCGTGACAGCCTGCGTTCGGAAAAAATCTTGCAGGATAAGTTATTCGAAAAAGCCAAAACGGCAATGTCACCCTCCTTTGGAATCACACTCTGGAAGAAGTGTTAGGTGATGCCAGCGGCGTTACTGGACTGAAAGTAGCAGCAACAGCAGATGGCAGCACCAGTGAGATTGATGTCGCCGGCGTGTTCATTGCCATAGGCCATAAACCCAATACCGATATTTTTATCGACCAGCTAGAGATGAAGGACGGTTACATTCAGATTCAAAGCGGGCTGGAAGGTAATGCTACCCAAACCAGTATTGCAGGGGTTTTTGCTGCTGGCGATGTTGCCGACCACGTCTATCGTCAGGCGGTGACCTCTGCCGGAGCCGGCTGTATGGCGGCACTTGATGCCGAAAAATACCTGGACAATTTAGCCTAAAGCTTGACAGCCAGAACCGGTCAGCATCCAATTAGCCTATGTCGACCATACCTTGGCTGGATCCCACTGAATTAAGCTTTCCTGCAACGGAGCAAGCATTAGATGATCCCAACGGCCTGCTGGCTGTTGGCGGCGATCTTACTACTCAACGCCTAATACAGGCGTATCGACAAGGCATCTTCCCGTGGTATCAACAACCGGAGCCAATACTCTGGTGGTCCCGAGCCCAAGAGCGGTGCTATTTCCTGGTCAAATGGTTATTTCGCGCAGCCTTAGAAAAACGTTGCTGCGTGGTAAATTCAAAGTAACTGCCGACCAACAATTCCGGCAAGTTATGCTTCACTGCTCGACAATTCCAAGACATGGCCAAAATGGCACATGGATTGGTGACGACATTTTGACCGCCTACGATAAACTTCACCAACTGGGCATCGCCCATTCCATTGAGGTGTGGCTAGATGGCCAATTAGTGGGGGGCTATACGGGATATCCATCGGCAAAATATTTTATGGTGAATCGATGTTTAGTTTACACACTGACTCCTCTAAAGTAGCCTTGGCGTATCTAGCCCAACAACTCCAACAGTGGGACTTTGCCTTGATAGACTGTCAGGTCAGCAATCCACATTTGCTAAGTTTAGGAGCAGTAGAAATTGAGCGAGCGGAATTCAGCAGGCTACTTCAAGCTAATGTCGATAGAGTCTGTGCGCATCAGTGGGCAGGCGAATGGCAACTGCCTAGCGCATTTTATTCAAAGCAGCCAAGACCAAATTAAATATGACCGCCCTTGCTGAGTTAAAAGTATTTGCTACTCACCCGCATCCATGCAGCTATCTGCCTGATCAGCAAGCGACGACATTATTCATTGACCCAGAAACCACACTGGACTCAAATCTCTATAGCGATCTTGCCGATGTTGGTTTCCGCCGCAGCGGCCCCCATGTCTATCGCCCTCACTGCGAAAGCTGTAATGCCTGCATCGCGACACGAGTGGATGTAAACCAATTCAAGCCTACCCGTCGGCAACGTAAAATCCACAATCGCAATCAGGACCTGCAAGTGCTGGAGCTGGACAGCATTGATGATGAAGCGGCATACCAATTGTATATGCACTACATCACAGTCCGTCACCAGGATGGCGACATGTTTCCACCGAGCAGGGAGCAATATGACTCTTTTTTAAACGATAGCATTGGCGTCACTCGCTACTACGGTTTTCACCTCAATAATAAAATCATTGCTGTTGCAGTAACCGATCAAATGCGCCATGGATTATCCGCCATCTATACCTTTTTTGACCCTGAACATGATCGCCGCAGCCTTGGTACCTATGCGGTTCTCTGGCAAATCGAACAGACCCGCAAGCTTGGTTTGGACCACCTTTACCTGGGTTACTGGATTAAAGAATGCCAAAAAATGAGCTACAAAACGGATTATCGCCCCCTACAACTATTAATTAACAACCGCTGGCTGACCCTCAGCTGATGCCACCTAGCTATCCAGTAGCTTTCACACTATTCCCTTTTGCTTCTAAACCTGTTTTCAGGCACAATGCGCGCAGTTTTTCTACAGCCCATTTTTATCCTGACAAATGAGCCGTGGAAAATTCACTAATTTTGGATTGGAACGCTCGCATCGAGAGCAAGAGGAAAGTGCCGAATGGCAAAAGAAGATCAGATTGAAATGGAAGGCGAAGTCATTGATACCCTTCCCAACACGATGTTTAAAGTACGACTAGAAAATGGTCACGAAGTGATTGCCCATATTTCCGGAAAAATGCGCAAAAACTACATCCGCATTTTAACCGGCGATAAAGTCCGCGTTGAATTAACGCCCTATGACTTAAGCAAAGGCCGGATCACCTACCGCGCCCGCTAGCAGAAAAAAGAAGCGCTAAGCCAGCGCTTCTTCCTCTACTACCAACTCTCCATTTTCAACGCGAACAACCACCACACCCCCGTCTTTGGATAAAGTACCGAACAGCACTTTTTCTGCTAATGGCTTCTTGATGTGTTCCTGAATAATACGAGCCATAGGACGTGCACCCATATTTTTATCGTAGCCTTTTTCAACTAACCAACGGCGTGCATCATCATCAACCTGGAGTGTGACTTTCTTATCATCAAGCTGACCTTGCAACTCCATTAAGAATTTATCTACCACTGTTAACACTACTTCTTCAGGTAAAGCATTAAATTGGACAATAGCATCTAATCGGTTGCGGAACTCCGGCGTAAACAAGCGAGTAATGGCTTCCATTGCGTCAGTCGTATTATCTTGCTCTGTAAAGCCCATCGAACGACGACTGCTACTTTCCGCGCCGGCATTTGTGGTCATCAAAAAGATTACATTTCTAAAATCTGCTTTGCGACCGTTATTATCCGTCAACGTACCGTGATCCATAACTTGTAACAATAAGTTAAAGACTTCGGGGTGCGCCTTTTCAATTTCGTCTAACAATACGACAGAGTGTGGGTGTTTTGTCACCGCCTCTGTCAACAAACCACCCTGATCAAAACCAACGTAGCCAGGAGGTGCGCCAATCAAACGCGACACTGTGTGACGCTCCATATACTCAGACATGTCGAAACGAATCAACTCGAGACCTAAAATTTTAGCCAGCTGATTACTGACTTCTGTTTTACCGACCCCCGTTGGGCCCGCCAATAGAAATGAACCAATCGGTTTTTCTACAGACTTTAATCCAGCTCTGGCCAACTTGATGGAAGTGGCCAACGAAGCAACCGCCTCATCCTGACCAAACACTACCATTTTAAGATTTTCTTCCAGCTTCTGTAATGATTCCTTATCATCCGAAGAAACCGATTTTGGTGGAATACGTGCAATTTGCGCAACCACTGCTTCGATTTCACTAACGCCAATCGTTGACTTACGCTTATCTTCTGGCTGCAAACGCTGAAACGCGCCTGCTTCATCAATTACATCGATCGCTTTATCTGGCATAAATCGATCATTGATATAACGATCGGATAATTCAGCGGCAACCTGCAAAGCTTTATCGGTATATTTCAAGTCATGATGTTCTTCAAACCGACTCTTTAAGCCTTTAAGGATCTGATAGGTTTCATCCACTGAAGGCTCCAATACATCGACTTTTTGAAAGCGGCGACTCAGCGCCCGATCTTTATCAAAAATACCGCGATACTCTTGAAAGGTGGTTGAACCAATACAGCGCAATCTACCAGAACTTAATAATGGTTTTAATAAATTTGACGCATCCATGACGCCGCCCGATGCAGCGCCGGCACCAATAATGGTATGAATTTCATCAATAAATAAAATGGAATGTTCACGTTTTTTTAAATCAGCTAACAAGCCTTTAAAGCGCTTCTCAAAATCACCGCGGTATTTGGTACCCGCTAATAAAGAGCCCATATCTAGAGAGTAAACCACACTTTCTTTTAGAATCTCGGGGACTTCACCATCAACGATCAACTTGGCAAGTCCTTCAGCTATTGCAGTTTTACCTACGCCGGACTCACCAACCAATAATGGGTTATTTTTTCTGCGACGCGATAATATTTGCGACACCCGCTCCACTTCACCAGAACGACCAACCAAGGGGTCGATACGCCCTAACCTCGCCTCTTCATTCAAATTGGTAGCGAAGTTTTCTAAGGGACTTTTTTCTACAGAACCGCCAGATTGATCTTCATCTACATGCGACTGATCATGATCACCATCCTGATCTGAATGACCTGCCACTTTAGAAATACCATGGGTTAAATAATTTACGACATCAAGTCGCGCAACTGTTTGCTGCTTTAAAAAATAAACGGCCTGACTTTCCTGCTCACTAAAAATAGCCACCAGCACATTCGCCCCGGTAACCTCTTTTTTACCTGATGATTGCACATGAAAAACAGCACGCTGAAGCACTCGCTGAAAACCCAAAGTGGGTTGAGTTTCACGGTCTAATTCGCGCTCGGGAATTAACGGCGTAGTAGAGTCAACGAAATCCACCAGCTCAGTTCTTAATTGGCTTAGATTTGCACCACAGGCCACTAGCACATCGGCAGCAACTGAGTTATCAACCAACGCTAACAACAAGTGCTCAACTGTCATGAACTCATGCCGTTTGGTTCTGGCGCCTTTAAAGGCCAGATTTAATGTTTGTTCCAGATCCTTACTTAACATACTGATACTCCGCTATTGGATCCAACTGCTGTGCTGGTTTATTCATCTTCGGAAGCTTCTATCTCGGCCAACAAGGGATGCTGACAATCCCTAGCATATTGATTCACTTGCGCCGCTTTAGTTTCCGCAATATCTTTGGTGAAAATACCGCACACCCCCTTTCCTTGGGTATGTACGGTTAGCATCACCTGAGTCGCCTGCTCTCTATTCATCCGGAAGAACGACTCTAAAATCTCAACCACAAACTCCATTGGAGTATAGTCATCGTTAAGTAAGACTACTTTGTACAGCGGTGGTGGCTTAAGCTGCGGAATCGATTCCGCTACCGCAACATCGCCCTCCCGCTCGTCATCCGGCGGAAGGTCTTCATCCCCTGCCATGGTTAATGTTAGTAGAAGATTTTGATGTTTACCCATATACCTGCCTGTAACGCCAATAATTGCCAAGTTTGTCACTCAAATTTTAGCCTCTCTGACTATATTTCAGCCAGAACCCTTGACTATTGGTTAAAAAATGTTAAAAAAGTCACGTTCTTTTGAACAAACGAGGGGACGTTTGCCTTCTGAGGCGACGTAAAAGTAGTAAATATGCCCAATTGGGGGCAATAATAAAAGGACCTCTACTATGAAAACCGGAATAGTAAAGTGGTTCAACAACGCTAAAGGATTCGGTTTTATCCTTCCAGAAGGGGGTGGTGCTGATATATTCGCTCATTACTCTTCAATTGATATGGATGGCTATAAAACACTGAAAGCGGGTCAAACTGTTACCTTTGATACCATTAATGGGCCCAAAGGTTTACATGCTACCGGCATTCAGTCAGCTAATTCCGAAAGCGTTGCTGAAGTTACTCAGATTACAACAGAAAACAGCTGAGAAAACATCAATAATAACTACACTGGCTGTGTTACCACCATAGCGTCATAGTTTATACGCCATGGCAGTAAAGTGGATCACCTGAGAAGGTGTGTGCTATGCCTGCATTTTGGCAATTATGGCATCACCGAACTCCGAGCACTTTAGCAAAGTGGCACCATCCATCAGGCGTTCAAAATCGTAAGTTACGGTTTTCGCCTGAATAGCTCCGTTCATCCCATCAATTATCAAATCTGCCGCCTCACTCCAGCCTAGATGCCGTAACATCATTTCTGCAGACAATATCAACGAACCTGGGTTTACCTTATCCAAGCCCGCGTATTTTGGCGCAGTACCGTGTGTCGCTTCAAACAATGCAATGTTATCGCTTAGGTTGGCTCCTGGCGCTATACCAATCCCCCCTACCTGAGCAGCCAAAGCATCAGACAGGTAATCCCCGTTTAAATTAAGGGTCGCGATCACGCTGTACTCGTCAGGGCGAAGCAGCACTTGCTGCAACATGGCATCGGCAATCACATCTTTAATCACAATATCATTACCCGTCACCGGGTTTTTAAGCGTCATCCATGGACCGCCATTAAGCAATGAGGCGCCAAATTCCCGCTCGGCCAATTCATACCCCCAATCCTTAAAGGCGCCTTCCGTAAACTTCATGATATTACCCTTGTGCACCAACGTCACTGAAGGTAAATCTTGATCGATTGCGTATTGTATGGCCTTTCTTACCAGGCGTTCGGTGCCAGCTTTTGATACTGGCTTAATGCCAATACCACAGTTATCAGGAAAGCGGATTTTCGACACACCCATTTCGCTTTGCAGGAACTGAATAACTTTTTTAGCTTCAGGAGTGTCTGCACGCCACTCAATACCAGCATAAATATCTTCCGAATTTTCCCGAAAGATCACCATATTAGTTTTAGCGGGCTCTTTAACCGGTGATGGTACACCCTCAAACCAGCGCACGGGGCGAAGACACGTGTACAAATCCAGCTCCTGACGCAGCGCCACATTAAGCGACCTAAAACCACCGCCAACGGGAGTGGTTAGCGGCCCCTTAATCGCTACGGAATATTCCTTAATTGCATCCAGCGTTTCGGCGGGAAACCAATCACCGTCGTACATTTCCGCTGCTTTTTCACCCGTGTAGATTTCCATCCAGCTGATTTTTTTACTGTCACCATAGGCCTTATTCACAGCAGCATCCACTACCTTAACCATTACCGGGGTGATATCTACACCAATGCCGTCACCTTCGATAAAGGGAATAATGGGCTGTGCCGGGACATTCAGCGAAAAGTCACTATTCACTGTAATCATTTCACCTTCAGCAGGAACCTTAATGTATTGATAAGCCATAACTTACTCCGTTTCAAAAATAACTTACGTGGCACAGCGGCGACACATTGAATTCATCCAAGCCCAACCAGCGCACACAAAAAAGGGCTATCAAATGATAGCCCTTTTAAATCATGGATCAACAGCTAACTGAAAAACATGGCTTAACTAAAAGTTTCCAAGGCAGTATTAAATATCGCGCTTGGACGCATAGCTTTAGTCGCCAGCTCTTGATTGGGACGGTAATAACCACCGATATCAGTCGGCTGACCCTGAACTTGATTCATTTCAGCGACAATGGCCTGCTCGTTTTCAGACAAATTAGCTGCCAGCTTACCAAATACAGCCTGCAACTCTGCATCTTCATTTTGAGCAGCTAAAGCCTTCGCCCAGTACAAAGCCAAATAAAAGTGGCTACCACGATTATCCAGCTCGCCGACCTTACGTGAAGGAGAGCGATTATTATCTAATAACTCAGCTGTAGCTTGATCCAGTGTAGTCGCCAATATCTTAGCTTTCGCGTTGTTTGTTTTATCAGCAAGATCTTCCAACGAAACAGACAGCGCTAAAAACTCCCCCAATGAATCCCAGCGTAAATGCCCTTCTTCTTCGAATTGCTGGACATGCTTTGGAGCAGACCCACCAGCACCCGTTTCGAACAGACCGCCACCATTCATTAGCGGCACAATTGACAACATCTTGGCACTGGTACCCAATTCCATAATCGGGAACAAATCTGTCAAATAATCGCGTAATACGTTACCGGTTACTGAAATAGTATCCTGTCCACGAATCAAACGCTCCATGGTAAAACGAATCGCCACAACAGGTGCCATGATGCGAATATCCAAGCCATCGGTATCGTAGTCTTTCAGATAACGCTCAACCTTCAGCATTAATTGAGCATCATGAGCGCGCTCTTCATCTAACCAGAAAATAGCTGGCATACCGGAAGCACGTGCACGATTAACAGCCAACTTCACCCAGTCTCTAATGGGAGCATCCTTGGCCTGACACATTCTCCAGATATCGCCTTGTTCGACTGAGTGCTCGAGCAAAACATTGCCCTGATCATCAATAACTTTCACCACACCATCGCTAGGCACTTCAAACGTTTTATCGTGCGAGCCGTATTCTTCAGCTTTCTGCGCCATAAGGCCAACGTTAGGCACTGTACCCATGGTAGTAGGATCAAAGGCACCGTGGGTTTTACAAAAGTTAATAACTTCCTGATAAATTGTTGCATAGGTGCTTTCAGGAATAACCGCTTTGGTATCCTTTAATTTGCCATCAGCTCCCCACATCATACCCGAATCACGAATCATCGCAGGCATAGATGCATCAACGATTACATCACTGGGCACATGTAAATTGGAGATACCTTTATCAGAATTTACCATCGCGATTTCTGGACGGTTTTGGTAGCATTTTTGAATATCACTTTCAATTTCAGCGCGCTGTGATAATGGCAACTGCTCAATTTTTTCGTAAACATTACCAAGTCCACTATTTGGATTAACACCCAATGCCGCAAAAGTCTCAGCGTGTTTTTCAAATAAATCTTTGTAAAACACTGTTACAGCATGGCCAAACACTATCGGGTGGGACACCTTCATCATGGTCGCTTTAACATGCAAAGAAAATAATAGATTGGTTTCTTTAGCATCTTCAATTTGCTCTTCAAAAAAGCGACGTAACGCTTTTCTGCTCATAAACATACCGTCGATCACTTCACTTTTTAGTAAATCGGTTTTTTCTTTGAGCACTTCAACGCTGCCATCTGCTTTATTTAATTCAATACGAACAGCACAGTCGCGCTCAACAGTGACTGATTTTTCACTGGAGAAGAAATCACCACCGCGCATATGAGCAACGTGTGTGCGTGACGCCTGACTCCATGGCCCCATGCGGTGTGGATTTTTCTTCGCAAATTGTTTTACTGACGCAGGAGCGCGTCGATCAGAATTACCTTCACGTAATACCGGGTTTACTGCGCTACCTAATATTTTGGCATAGCGTGATTTAATATCTTCTTCAACGTCGCTAGATGGAGTTTCAGGGTAGTTGGGAATATTATATCCTAGTGCTTGTAACTCGCTGATTGCAGCCTTCAGCTGAGGAATAGACGCGCTCACATTCGGCAACTTAATGATATTGGCTTCTGGCTTCAGGGTTAGCTCACCTAATTCAGCCAGTGCATCATCAATTTTTTGCTCAGCGGTTAAATTTTCTGGAAAGCTGGAAATAATTCTTCCCGCTAAAGAGATGTCCCTAGGTTCGACTGTCACTCCAGCCACGTTGCTAAACGCATTTACAATTGGCAAAAGCGAATAGGTCGCCAATGCCGGGGCTTCATCAGTCAATGTATAAATAATCTTGGATATATCAGTCATGCTTAATTCCCGGTAAGTCTTGAAGTCTAGGATCTTGGAATCTAGGATCTTAAGGCTGTTCCCGCCTCTTGGCTGCGCAGCGATCAATAATTGATCAGCGGCTGACCCTACAAATTTTGCGCCGGCGAGTATACCAGCAAGCGACCGTTGGCGATAGATGATAGTATTGCTAAAACAATCACTTAGCGCTTTTTTATGCCCTTATGGCCAAAATTATTCTGCTTAACAAGCCTTTCAATGTGCTATGTCAATTTACTGATAAAGAAGGCCGCCCTACTCTCGCAGATTTCATCGATCTAAAAGGCGTATACCCCGCTGGCCGGCTGGATTATGACTCTGAAGGCCTGGTGCTATTAACCGATGATGGGCAACTACAGCACCAAATTAGTCACCCCAATACCAAGATGTCGAAAACGTATTGGGTTCAAGTTGAAGGGATTCCCAGCACAATCCAACTTAAGCCCTTAACCACGGGCATCATACTCAAGGACGGACCCTGCCGCCCTGCACAGGTAAGGATAATTGAGCCACCACTCCTATGGCCCCGCACCCCACCGGTTAGAGCGCGCGCCACTATTCCTACCTGCTGGCTTGAACTCACCATTACCGAGGGTCGCAATAGACAAGTAAGGCGAATGACTGCAGCTATAGGCTTTCCTACCCTTAGACTTATTCGTGCTCGCATTGGTGACTGGCATATTCAGCAACTAGCACCGGGCCAATTTGCTGAACACAATCTCCACTCATCCAGTAAAAAACTACCAAACAAACATTTTAAACCGCGAAAACGTACACCTAAGCGCCATGGAAAGCTATAATCGCCGATTTTTAGACAAGAATTATTTTTGGGATTGATAAATGGAATGGCAGCCACACGTCACCGTTGCGACCATCGTGGAACAAGACGGTAAATTTCTATTGGTAGAAGAACTGTGTAATAACGAACTGGTTTTTAACCAACCTGCGGGGCATCTGGATCCGAACGAAACCCTGGCGCAAGCAGCCATCCGTGAAACCATGGAAGAAACTGGCTGGACTGTAGAGCTAATAGGGGTTGTGGGAGTAGGTTTGTATACCTCACCCCATAATGATACAACTTACCATCGCACCACATTTCACGCCAAAGCTGTGGCTCATGATGCTCAGCAGCCACTAGATGAGGGGATTCAACAGGCAGTATGGATGAGTTACGAAGAAGTATTAGCCGTGGCGGATAGAATGCGCTCGCCGATGGTTATCCGCACTATTGAACAATACCTGGCTGGGCACCGCTACCCACTGGATTTAGTGTACGATTAAAACCGCCATCATCACCCACCATAACCCTTTAGACTAAAATATGACCCACCCCAAACCAATCAAAGTCATCGTCGGTATGTCCGGCGGGGTCGACTCTTCCGTATCCGCCCTGCTGTTACAACAACAGGGCTATCAGGTGGAAGGCTTATTTATGAAGAATTGGGACGAGGATGATGGCACCGAATACTGCACCGCCAAAGACGATCTGGCTGACGCCCAATCGGTTTCGGACAAGCTTGGCATCCCTTTACACACCGCTAATTTCGCAGCCGAATATTGGGATAATGTTTTTGAACATTTTCTGCAAGAGTATAAAGCTGGTCGCACACCCAATCCTGACATTCTGTGCAATCGCGAAATAAAATTTAAAGCGTTTCTCGATTATGCGTTAACGCTTGGTGCTGATTATATTGCCACCGGCCACTACACCCGCAAGCGGGGCCATGGCGAAACTGCACAGTTAATTAAGGGGCTGGACTGTAACAAAGACCAAAGTTACTTCCTCCATGCCGTGGGCGGTCATGAAATTGCCAAAACTTTATTTCCCGTTGGCGAACTGGAAAAACCGGAAGTTCGCCGTCTGGCTGAAGAACATGGCTTAATTACCCATAACAAAAAAGACAGCACAGGTATCTGCTTTATTGGTGAGCGCAGATTCAAAGATTTCCTCCAGCAATACTTACCTGCACAACCAGGTAATATCGAAGATGTTGAGGGCAATGCCATGGGTGAACACAGCGGCTTGATGTACCACACGATAGGGCAGCGGCAAGGACTGGGGATTGGCGGCGTCAAAGGGGCCAGCGAAGAGCCGTGGTACGTAGTAGACAAAGACCTGGAACGAAATGTACTAATTATCGCTCAGGGCAGCCAGCACCCTCGCCTCTTTAAACAAGCACTCAACGCTAGCCAAATACACTGGATTGACGGCAACGGGCCTGAGCTTCCGTTTGAATGCATGGCCAAAGTTCGCTATCGCCAAGCCGACCAACGCTGCCAGGTACGAGCCACTGACAGCGGCTATCAAATCGTTTTTCAACAGGCCCAACGTGCCATTACCCCAGGCCAGTCAGTGGTACTCTACGTTGATGACTGCTGCCTCGGCGGTGGCGTCATCGAAAAAGCCTACAACCTTTCAACTACGGTAACCATTTGAACAATAGCGCGACTATCTCTCAAACCATCGCTTTAGCGGGTGTATTACAAAGTGCCTATTTGGTGGATCAAATTGCGCGTACAGGGAATGCTGCCGCTGAAAGCTTTAACCCCTCAATTAACAGTCTATTCCAATTTGACCCGGACAATGCTGCTGACGTATACAGCGGCGTGCACGGGGTTAAATTAGGCCTGCAACTGCTCAGCGACATTCTCGGCGGCAATAGCCGTAACGAATACCGTACGGTGGTGCGCTATACAATGGGTATGCTCTATCTGGAAAAAAAGCTTTCCGCCAAAAGTGAGCTACTGCAAATAATCCGCAGCCGACTGGAGCATACCGCCCTTAAAGCCGAGCACTTCAGTGACAACATCAACTCAACCACCGCCAATATAGCCGCCATTTATCAGGATACTCTCAGTACCTTTAAGTTCCGTATTCAAATAAGCGGGAGTGCCCAACAGCTACAAAATACTACCAATGCCAACAACATCCGCGCTTTACTGCTGGCGGGAATTCGTGGCTCGGTGTTATGGCGGCAGAGTGGTGGCAAGCGCTGGCATTTAATACTCAGCAGACAGCGTTTAATCACAACCGCCAGAGAGTTACTTGATTCACTATAAACTGGGCTGAAGTTGGCCCACACTACCTGAAATCAGCACACAGTTGCTGTATGATTAGCGCCCTTTCGACAACCCGATTTTTTATTACCATCGATTACCTAGGACCATTTCATGGAATTATCAGCTCTCACCGCCATTTCTCCAATTGACGGCCGCTACGGCAGCAAGACTGCACAGCTACGCGGCGTTTTTAGCGAGTTCGGTTTAATTAAAAGCCGAGTGATTGTAGAAATACGCTGGTTACAATGTCTGGCTGCCCACCAACAGATACAAGAGGTACCCGCATTCAGCGCTGAAGCCAATGCGCTGCTAAACAAGTTGGCAGACAATTTTTCCGAGAGCGATGCACAAGCGATCAAGCATATCGAAAAAACGACCAACCACGATGTCAAAGCGGTGGAGTATTTTTTAAAAAACGCTATCGCCGATAATAATGAGCTCAATGCTGTCAATGAATTTATCCACTTTGCCTGCACCTCCGAAGATATCAATAACCTGTCGCATGCACTGATGTTAAAAGAAGGCCGTGACCTTATGCTGACTGAAATGAATGCCATCATCGACAAAATGGTCAGCCTCAGTCACGACTATGCCAGCACACCGATGCTATCGCGCACCCACGGCCAAACAGCTAGCCCTTCAACTATGGGCAAAGAATTTGCTAACGTGGTTGCTCGTCTGCGACGTCAAGTTGAGCAGGTCAGCTCGGTTCAATTGTTAGGTAAAATAAATGGCGCAGTAGGTAACTACAACGCACATATTTCTGCCTATCCCGATATTGACTGGCAAGCTAATGCCCAGCAGTTTGTAGAGAGCCTGGGTATCAACTGGAACCCTTACACCACCCAAATCGAACCCCATGATTATATTGCCGAGCTGTTTGATGCGATGGCTCGTTTCAATACTATTTTATTAGATCTGGATCGCGATATCTGGGGCTATATTTCGATGGGTTTTTTCAAACAAAAAGTGGTTGCTGGTGAAGTTGGCTCATCGACTATGCCCCACAAAGTTAACCCCATTGATTTTGAAAACTCAGAAGGTAATCTCGGCTTAGCCAATGCAATTCTCAGTCATATGGCCAGCAAACTTCCAGTTTCCCGTTGGCAGCGCGACCTTACCGACTCCACCGTTTTACGCAATATGGGGGTGGGTATGGGTTACAGCTTAATTGCCTATCAAGCAACAATGAAAGGGTTAGGTAAACTTGAACTCAATCCAGCGCGGCTAGCAGACGATTTAAATAACAGCTGGGAAGTATTAGCCGAACCCATTCAAACCGTAATGCGTCGCTACAATATTGAAGAGCCTTATGAAAAACTGAAGGCATTGACTCGAGGCCAAACCATCAATCGCGAAACGCTGAATACCTTTGTCGATACGCTGGATATACCCGAACAAGCTAAAGCCGAATTACGGGAATTATCACCGGCTAGCTATATTGGCAATGCAATAGATCAAGCCAACAATATATAACTGATCAAGCCTCGCATTGCGGGGCTTCTTTTTATCTGGTCACTATTCAATACACCCCATGCCTATTCAAAATTTTAATATCGAACAGTTTCTTGCCAACAAATGGCAACAAAAGCCACTGCTGATCAAGCAAGCCTTCCCTGATTTTAGCAACCCCGTAAGTGCTGATGAATTAGCAGGACTAGCTTGTGAAGAAGAAATAGAATCGCGCATAGTGACTGCCACAGACAATCAATGGCAATTGCATCACGGCCCATTTGCTGAATCTGACTTTCAACAATTTGGCGACGGTCCTTGGACCTTATTAGTGCAAGCTGTCGATCACTGGGTACCCGAAGTTGCGGAACTACTCAACCATTTCCGCTTTATTCCAAGCTGGCGTATCGATGACGTAATGGTGAGTTATGCGACGCGTGGGGGATCGGTCGGCCCGCATTTTGATAACTACGATGTTTTTCTTTTGCAAGGCGCTGGGTCAAGACGCTGGCTAATCGGTCCACAATATGACTCAAAAACGCCGCTGCAAGACAACAACGCGCTGCAACTAGTAGACGATTTTAATACCCAACAAGAATTATTATTGCAGCCGGGCGACATGCTTTATATTCCACCCGGCTATGGCCACTGGGGTATTGCTAATGATAATGACTGCATGACTTACTCTATCGGGTTTCGTGCTCCCAGCCATGCTGAATTGTTATCTGATTTTTGTGATGAAAAAATTACGGACATGACCGCTGAACAACGTTACAGCGATGCCAAACTAACGCCGCAAACCCATAGCGGCGAGATTACCGAACAAGCCATTGATCGCGTACAAACTATCCTAAACTTAATGCTAACGAACCGCGCTGAAATTGTGGATTGGTTTGGCCGCTATATGACGCAGGAAAAATATCCGGAAGAACAATCACTGTTTGAAAATCAGGCCTTAAGCCATACCGATTTTTTACAATGCTTTGAGCAACAGAATATTCTGCTGCGCAACCCCGCTGCTCGCTTTGCCTACAGCCAGCAAAACGGAACGCACCAGCTCTACATAAACGGTGAAACCTATAGTGCCGAGGGCGCCGCATCTGCACAGTTAATTGAAGTTCTCGCCGACCACCAACCCTTGATATTTAGCCATATGCAACCGTTGCTAAGTGACCCGCAAAGTCTTAACCTGTTAGTAGATTTATTTAATCAAGGGATAGTATATTTCGACGATGAGCATTGCGATTAGAGCCGCTGACTGGGAACAAGACCGGGATTTACTCCGCGCAGTAAGGGATACTGTTTTCATTCAGGAACAAAACGTCCCAATAGAACTTGAATGGGACGAACATGACACCACCGCCTCGCACTGGCTGGCGATGGATAATGAAAAAGCCATAGGCACATGCCGAATGCTAGGCGATGGCCACATCGGGCGCATGGCAGTATTGCCAAACTACCGCCAGCAGGGTATCGGCCGACTACTGCTCCAGTCAGCACTGCAACAGGCTCGAATAAATCAATACTATGAAGTGTATTTATACGCCCAAACCCATGCGATTGATTTTTATCAGCGAGAAGGATTTACCACTTACGGTGAGGAATTTTTAGACGCCGGCATACCGCATCTTTCCATGCGTAAACAAATCGCTGAACACCGGCTGTTAGGATTACATGGTGGCAACTTTGCTATTAACAACCACCCCGCCGAGGCGCTTCAACTGATTCAGCAATGTAGTAAATACCTGCGCATACTCTCCTACGATCTGGATCCTAAAACCTTTGACACTGATGCAATGGCCGATTGTATTTCAGCGCTGGCGCGGAAAAGCCGCTACTCTGAAATAAGGATTTTAATCGTTGATAGTCACAATATCAGCCGCCGTGGTCATCGCCTCCTCAACTTACATCGCCGGTTGTCGAGTAACATTTTGCTGCGACGCACCAATGCTGCACCCCATGACATTAAAAACAACCTGATTATTGCTGATCTGTATGCAATGATCAGCCAATCAATTAAAGAACCTGAAAAATGCTGGGGCAATTACAACAACAAACCCGTGACCAACAACCATATTGTTTGGTTTGATGATCTATGGCAACGAGCCAGCGAGGATAAAAACTTGCGGCTACTGGAGATCTGAATGGTTAAAATATTTTTGGCTAGGCTAGTTATCGTGATAGCTTTTTTGCTCACGGCCGGTCTATTAGCCGCCGATACGGTAACCGACATCTACCAACCAAGCTACAAACCCGCCAGCGAGCTAGCTTCAGCATTGCAAAAAATCTACCCCGGTGACGTTAAATTACTAGCCGAAGGTGGAAAACTGATCATCCGTGGCGAGCAAGGGGTCGTTAACCAAATACAAGAGTTACTGTTACAAGTAGATCAACCGAGCCGGCGTTTCCATGTTGAAATCAGCAGCCAGCCACCAGCCACTGACAAGCAAACCAACCATTCAACGAATACCCGCACACTCGCCCAACAACAATATACCCTTGTCGAAAACACACCAATGATTATGCGTCGGGAACAACAGACACAGAAAATCAATCACGGGGCGCTGCTATGGAGACCCGTTGAAACCGCACCGGTACAACAGGAGTATCTATCATTAAATATTCGTTCCGCGCAAAATTACGTTAGCATAGACTTTAAATGGCAAACCTTGGTTAATGGGCGATTTACTCTACAACAACAACAAATTGAAGGCCCTATTAATCAATGGCTAACTATCAGCAGCTCCCGCAAACCAGCAACGAAGTGACAAAAACCTACGGCAACCGCCGCAATCAATTATTTATAAAAATCAGTCCTGTCAATGATTGATCGACGCTAACGACTAAAGCATCACGCCGATATCGGTTTCACGTTCTACCAACTCATACTTTTTAAGACCTCGACAAGTCTCTTCAGTAGCATGAACCAAATCACCACTGGCGATATTGAATCTATAACCATGCAGAGGGCAACGTAGTTCAGCACCACTTATATCCGATTCGGAAAGCGGATGAGCACGATGTGGGCAAGTACTTTCTAATAAATATCGTTGACCATCCAGCTGCAACAATATCAAATTATAATGATCAATTTTAAAGACCTTTCTATAGCCATCATATAAATTAATGAATTTTTCCAATGTATAAAAACGCAAATTATCCATACGCGACCAATACTTAATAAATTACATGGGTGGAAAATAGGCAATATCGGGTTAAACTGCAAGTAATGAAAAACACTAAGGCTTGAGATTCCCATTGGAAGAGACTACAACACTGGATAACAACAGCCAGACCGCATTGATTTTACCAGGCGGTGGTGCCCGCGCCGCCTATCAGGTCGGCGTACTTAAGGCACTGGCCACTATTACAGATGATCCCCACCCTTTTCCCATCCTCTGCGGTACTTCTGCGGGAGCGCTGAATGCCGTCGCCTTGGCTAGCAATGAAAATGAATTCAAACACTCCTGTGCTGCCCTGGAAAAACTTTGGCTTGATCTAAATACCGACAAAATTTATCGCAGCGACTGGATTGGAATCCTGCGCAATGCCAGACGCTTATTACTATCTATTTTTAATTCGGGAATTGCTGTAGGCCGGCCAGTCGCGTTACTGGACAATGTTCCCCTGAAGCAACTGTTAAGGGAAAAGATAGATTTTTCCGGGATTGGTCGCAACCTGCAAAACAAAAAAATAACCGCGGTCAGCGTCACCGCTATGAACTACACCGAGCGCGTGTCGGTGACCTTTTTCCAAGGCGGGCCAGGTAAAGCCGACTGGCATCGTTGGCGGCGCCAAGGTATTCCAACGCCGTTACAACTAAGGCATTTGCTGGCGTCAACTGCCATCCCGACAATTTTTCCACCACAACGTATCGGCCGCAACTACTACGGTGACGGAGCACTGCGGCAACTAACGCCAATCAGCCCTGCTTTGCATTTAGGTGCCGACAAAGTATTGATTATCAGTGCCAGTGGCCACAAAAAAGAATATCAAAAACCACACAGCCGAATTCACTCCCCTGCATTTGGACAAGTTATCGGCCATTTATTAAACAGCGCCTTTATTGATAGCCTGGAAACCGATATCGAATTATTGGAGCAGATGAACCGCCTGCTAGAACTCAGTTCAGCTGAAATCACTAATCAGGAAGGCAGAACGTTAAAACCAATCGATTTCCATATTATTTCACCCTCCGAAGATATTGACACCCTCGCAGATGAACATATCAGCAGCCTGCCCCGTAGTATTCGTACATTCTTAAAAGTGAGCGGCGGCACAAATAATGGCGGCGTCAATATTGCCAGCTATTTATTATTTACACCGGATTTTTGTAAGCACTTAATTGATCTTGGCTATAGGGATGGCTTAGCTCAGGCTGAAGAGATTAAAAAGTTTCTGGATAATTAGATAGCAGTCTCATTCCCAAACTAAAATTATATCTGCATGGGCGCATCATCCCGGTGATGTGTTCCCGGCCGGGCTCTTTGTTCCAGCGTCGGATCTATCGATAAATAATAATAAACGCCAGCGCGATCTTCGATTCTTAATTTTTGTTCAGACACCAGATAATTCAAGTGCGCAACACACTCCCCCATGGCCATCATCATTTGTGATGCATCCAGCTTGCGCTTAAACAAAACCGGCAATAATTGCAATGCAGTTTTCGCATCGACACAGGCCTCTTCCAGCGCTAGCAAATGATCCTGGTGATGCTCAATCAAGTAATTTAAACGGGCATGTAAACCTCGGAATGGTGTGTTGTGAGCCGGACAAATTAATGTGCTATCGGGAATCGACTTTAGTTTTTCTAGCGACGCCAGCCAATCTGCCAGTGGATTAGCTTCCGGCTCAACCGGCATAACACTGACGTTAGATGTAATTTTGGGGATCACCTGATCTCCGGACAATAACAACTGCAACTCTTCGCAATACAAGCAAGCATGTTCGGGAGAATGCCCACGCCCAATGACTACCCGCCATTCACGGCCCGCGATGGTGAGTAGCATGCCTTCTTCAAGCCGACGAAAAGCATTCGGCATAGGTTCAACAACTGCCCCATAACCCTGAAAATTACTTTTCATATTGTCAAAATAAGCGTCATCAAAGCCCACGCTGAGGTAATACCTGCGCGAAGTCCAATCCAGGTGATCAGCCGTTACCGTTGAAAATGCACGAGCGGTATAATACTCTCCGACAGTAATATATAACGGCACTTTAAATTCTGAGCAAAGCCAACCTGCTTGACCGATATGATCAGGATGATTATGGGTTATCAATACGGCCTTAATCGGCTTATCCTTTAATTCATTACGAATAATCTCAAGCCACAGTGTTTTTACCTCACCCCATTTGATACCCGTATCTACGATCCACCAACCGTCATCATCTTCCAATAGGTATAGATTTATATGGTTCAGCGCCATCGGTAATGGCATCCGCAGCCAGCGCACGCCATCAGCAACCTCAAGGGTGCAACCGGGTTCAGGCAAATCAGTAAAGGGGTAAGTCAGCTTGGTCATTAACGTTGATCCACAATAGTAAAGTCAGCAGCCAGCTTATAGAGGGTGCAAAATAAGCAAACAACAGGGATTGGAGAGACATGAAGGTGTAACCGGAGTACAAAACACATGACAATAATAAAGATTAATTAAACCAATAGCACGCCCGAGGTTAAGCGTGTTAGCAGCTACAGCAAGATTAATTTGTCACAACACCATTTTTTCAACAAAGTGGCGAGTATCCCCCTTCACTAACAAATCCCCCAGCGCCACTTTAAACCCCTGCTGCTGAATACGTTTGGCGAGATCAAACAAGTACGCAACATCCGCATCGGCATCACAGAGCTGCAACAGTTGTCGTCCGACCCTGCTGAGCTTGAATACAGGCAATACTAACTGCTTATTTCGATCAGCGTGATCGATCCTTAACCCTTTACTATGGCAACACAGCACAACAGAGAAGGCGTTAGGGCTATTACTGCCAATGTTCCGCGAACTGGAGTCAGCATTGAGCAGACCCAAGTCCTCCATCACATCGAGAAATCCCTGATGAACACCTGTATTAAAGTAGCCCCCTGTTGCATCATAAATAAAATCATCAAATGCATACTGACTGCCCACACGGATGACACCCAGGTCCTCAGCACTTATCTGCAGTAATAAAGCTTGCAGGCTCAAGCTATAACTTCCAGGACTAGCAACTTCCGATGTAAGTACTCGAGCCCAAAACAACTGCAACTCTGGATTGAAGACCGTTTCCGCTGATTCACGCCAGCGTATCATCCACTCTGCATTGACTGGCTGGTTGCTAATAGGACGGACTACACTTCCAAGAATTTCACTTTCGGCTAAAATAGCTATTTTACGTAAATTCAGTGAGCGCTCCAGATCCCTTACACTGACCTCTTTAACCACTGACCTCAGCATCGCCGCAGGGCCATCCGTGCCAATATCTAAAGATTGATCAACAGCCGTATTTTCAATTATCTGATGAGTAGCGATGGTCTCGATATTCGGCGTATCAATAAGATTGCCATGCTCATCTAATGACTTTTGTCCTCGATGTATGCCGTTTAGCTCCTGCTCAACCTCCAGAATAGATGCCATCTCCAACTGACGTACACGCTCTCGATTGCGGTGTTCGCGTCGTATCTGACCAGGGCTCATCAACCCGCCTGCATCACCATCAAATAAATGCTGCCAAAGCTTATCTAACCACTGCTCCTTGATGGAATCATCACGGAAATCATTCACTCGGTCTACTTCTGTCATTACCTGTACACCCACATCCATACCCATTTAATTATTATATAATCAGGCTCCACTGATTAATTTTGGTACATACAATATAAGTCAACCCGGCCATTTAACAGCCCTGAGCTTAATAATTTTCAAATGTAGCTCAAATCAACTAATATAGCCGACTTTTATAACAAATAGTCATAGAATTGACACTTTGCGCATTATTTGTTGGTTAATACTACTCTATTAAAAGCTCCATTATTGAGATTTCAATGAGGGAAGTACCTATAGCGCTTTGGCTATTTATCAAACTATACTGATAAGTCATTGTAAATCCGCACATTCAAGGGGCCAGCCAATGAAAAATATAAACCAAGCCGTTGTACTCTAAGCAACCGTCAAAGGATAAAGGCCCGAATATGCAGGGCCATAGTGACAATGGATAGACTGGTAAAATACATAAGCATCATTTTATGTGGGGTCACTCTGCTGGTTTCGCCGATGCTTACAATCGCTGAAGAAAATTTCGCTCGTGAATACAAAATAAAGGCCGCATACCTTTATAACCTCATTAAATTTATTAACTGGCCAGCCTCTCATACTCCTGAAGCAGCCACCAATATCTGCATCGTAGGCAACAACCCCTTTGATACCTATTTGGACAAACTAACAACGCGGACTGCTAAGGGTCTGCCTATAAATGTTCGGCTTTTAGCAACCACTGATGAGATCAATAATTGTCATATCACTTTTTTTAGCCACAAGGCTGGCAGCAACCCCAAATTAATTGATAGAGCCTCCAGGTATCCGCAGCTTTTAGTGGGTGAAAATATGCAATTTTTAGATAATGGAGGACTTATCAGCCTTGTTGTCGTCGACAATAATGTACAGCTACAAATTAATTTAACCAGAGCTAAAGCGACCGGCTTTGAAATCAGTGGCAACCTGTTAGAAATTGCCAAAATCGTTAAATAGGGTCCGATAGCAATATCATGATATTTACCACCACCGGTTTTATTCGCAACCTACCTCTCGCTAAAAAACTGACATTATTTTGTGTAATAACCAGCTTAGTAAGCCTAATCATCGCTATGACTGCGATCATTCTGTACGACCGCTATAACTTTCAGGACATACTAGAGAATGAACTAACCATACTATCCTCGGTACTCAGTAACCGAAGTGGCGCCGCAGTTATTTTTGATGACGCAAGTTTGGCAGAAAACAATCTATCGACACTCAAGCTACAAAAAACGATTGTAGCAGCCTGCATCTATAAATTTTCACCCAACAGCCTTACTAACAAAGAAGGCCAGCTAGCAAATTACCCGAACAATGATATTAATTGCCCCAGCTACACACCTACCAAAACATTAGTTTTAAATTCAAGCAATAAACAATTTATCGAAATTATTCAGCCTATTTATGTTGACGATAACATCATTGGCTACTTGTATTTAAAGTCGAACACCAAGGACTTGCAAAACCGACAAACCAATCATGTATTAGTGATGTTGATCGTTTCATTTATTGCCTCGATGATTGCCTACTCACTCGCCCGTACCTTCTCAAAGCGCATATCAAGACCGCTATCCTCTTTAAAGGAAACTGCCCGTATTATCGCCGAAGAAGATGACTATACCCGCCGCGCTGAAAAACTCAGCAATGACGAAGTTGGGCAAGTCGTAGACTCCTTCAATCAAATGCTGGATGTTATTGAACAGGAAGACGCCAACCTGAGAGAAAGTGAAGAGAAATTTCGATTAATTAGCACTTCATCCAAAGTAGGTATATTTCAACTCGATGATAACGGCCTTTTTATCTACGCCAATGAAGAGCTATCTATAATTACCGGCCTGCCAAACGAAAACATTATTAACAGCGGCTGGCTAGCCGCCGTTCACGAAGATGACCAAAATGTTATCAAAAACAAATGGCAAACCATGCTTGAAAGCAAGCAATCAATACATATTAGCTGCCGCCTAAAAGATAATGGCAAAATAAAATGGATTAGTGGTTCTGTCGGCTTACTTAAACGGCAAGAAAACGAACCAATTGGCTATCTGGGCACAATTACAGATATATCAGACATTAAAAATGCCCAGGTTCAATTAGAACAAATGGCGTTCTATGATACGTTAACCGGCCTTGCCAATCGCCGATTATTTCGCAACCGCCTTGAATACGTGACCAATAATATTAATAGAGAGGGTAATAAACTAGGCCTGATCCTGCTTGATCTGGACAATTTTAAAAATATAAATGATTCACTCGGGCATGATGCTGGTGATTCATTACTCACCACTGTGGCAGAACGCTTGCAACTTTGCGTTCGGGCAAGCGATACAGTTGCCCGTTTGGGCGGCGACGAATTCGCCATCATCCTACCAGGAATAAACAATTCGATAGCCGCGTCTAATGTTGCGGAGAAAGTACTGGAAGTCCTGAGAAACGTCATCCACTTAAATGAAATTGAAATTCGTATTACAGCAAGTGCTGGCATCTCAATGGCTCCGGATGATAGCCAAAACGCTGAAGAGCTAATTAAAAATGCTGATTTAGCGCTATACCGCGCTAAAGATCATGGCCGCAACAATTATCAATTTTTCACCACCCAAATGAACACTGATCTGATGGATCATTTGCAACTGATCAAAGATTTGCGGCTAGCTGTCGACAACAATGAGTTTTCCCTTGCCTTTCAACCACAACTCAATCTTAAAAATGGTACTCTTACCGGCTTTGAAGCGCTGATCCGCTGGCAACATCCGCAACGCGGCCCAGTCAGTCCAGTTGAATTTATTCCTGCAGCAGAAGAAACCGGATTGATCATACCTTTAGGCCGCTGGGTAATCACTGCAGCTTGTGCGCAGTTACGCTCGATGATTGAGCAAGAACTTATTAATATCAATACGGTCATGACAGTTAATCTCTCAATTCAACAATTTCAGGATGAAGGCTTAGTCAAGTTTATTGATAGCCAACTGAAACAATTTAAATTAGCGCCACAACAGTTTGAGGTTGAATTAACCGAAACTGTGCTAATGGAAAACCTTGATCAGGCACTATTAACCCTTGAGGCCATCAAACAATTAGGCATCCTTATTTCAATAGATGATTTTGGCACCGGATATTCTTCTCTGGGTTACTTAAAACGCCTACCTGTAAACATTGTAAAAGTTGATCGCTCTTTCGTGATGGATATCCCTCACGACAAAGACGACATGGAGATTACGGCTGCTGTCATCGCTATGGCACACAATCTTAACTATGAAGTTGTTGCCGAGGGTGTAGAGACAGAAGAGCAACTGCAATTTCTGGAAAGCTGCGGCTGTGATTATGGGCAAGGTTATTATTTTAGCCGCCCACTACCCGCTAAAGAAATTGAAGAATTTTGTAGAAACTTTTCTTTTGAGTCACTACGAGCTAATCAGGCTTAGTAAATCTAATTAGCCAAGCACTTAATGATAATTACCGCGGCTGAACCGAGATCAAACTATGAGTATCCAATGGTTTCCGGGCCATATGAACAAGGCTCGCAAAGAGGTTAAAGAAATACTGCCTCAGATTCACCTCATCATTGAAGTGCTGGATGCCCGCATTCCTTACAGCAGTGAAAACCCGATGATTACGGAACTGCGAGGTGAAAAACCCTGCATTAAAGTCCTGACGAAAAGTGACCTGGCTGATCCTCTGCTAACAGCAGAATGGCTTAGTTTCCTGGAACAAAAACAAGGCGTAAAAGCTCTCGCTCTCACAACTGAAAAACCGGAAAAAGTACGCCAGCTAACAGAACTTTGCCGGCAGTTACTCCCTGCCAGAGACCGTGGTCATAATGATATTCATGTGATGATTATGGGTATCCCTAATGTTGGTAAATCGACGTTAATTAATTTACTGGCGGGTAAATCTATCGCCAAAACCGGCAACGAACCTGCTATTACCAAAGGCCAGCAACGGATTAATTTACGTAATGGTATTATGTTATTTGATACCCCGGGGATGCTTTGGCCAAAAGTAGAAAGTGAAAAAGGCAGCTATCGTCTAGCAACAACTGGCGCAATTAAAGATACCGCGATGAATTATGAGGATGTGGCTTTTTTTGCGGCAGATTTTTTACTAAGCAATTACCCTGAATTACTGAAAAAGCGCTATCAACTGGATGAACTGCCCACGACAGAAATTGATTTTTTAGAAACAATCGGCCTTAAACGTGGCTGCCTCAGATCGGGGGGCCGCATCGACCTGGAAAAAATTTCAACCATTTTATTAAACGAGTTGCGTTCAGGCATGATTGGCCGAATCACATTAGAAACCCCCGCACAAATTGAACAGGAGAAATTGGAAGTGGCGGCGCAAATTGCTGAGCGCGCAGCAAAAAAAGCGGCCCGAAAAAATGCGCACAAAAAGAACAAACTATCCTAATAGACGTTGCTTCTGCTGCCAGGACAACAATTTAACAAACGGTTCCAAACGCTCAAGCGCCACGTCCAAATAGGGTAATACCGCCTGTTCATTTCCATCCTTTAAGTGATGTAATAGATCATCAATTGAAAACGAATCGCCTGCCAGTCGTGCTTGTTCAACCAGGTATTGGGCCATACTCGTTTGATACATTTGACTGCGGCCCAACGTAGAGGCTTGTTCCAAGGCAAATTCGCTGGCATTAAGTACTGAATCAACATCGACCCCACTGGCCGAATCTATCACACAGACGCCAACTGAAACGGTAATATCCATTTTCTTGCCATCTAAACGCGCCTTTAAGTTTTCGACATTCTGGCAAAGCCTATCGGCTAATTCCAGCGCATTACTGCCCTGCGCCAATGGCATGGTAATGGCAAAACTCGCCACCCCGGTACGAGCCACCGTGTCCTCCTTACGTACGGTCTCCATTAATACATTAGCGACTTTTTTAATAATAGCCTCTGCCCCGCCGCGGCCAACACGAATAAACATATCTTTAAAGCCATCTAACTCAACCGCCATTACAGTCATACAGGCCTGATGACGCGAGACGAAAGCAATCTCTTTACCAAGCTGCTGCTCCAACCCCTTTATGTTTAATAAACCAGTCAGTAAATCGAGCGTGGTTTGTTGCTGCAGTGCCTGATTGGCCTGATGTAATCGAGCGTAGGATACTGCCCTGGCACGAATTGCAGTAGCATCAAAGGGCTTGGTAATAAAGTCAGTCGCGCCCAGGCTAATGGCTTTCTGCTTGGCCACTTCAGGGTTATTTGCACCGGTGGCAACTATCACTGGAAGATTACTGATTTTGTCTTTGCTGCTGGTTCGAATCAGTTTCAACAGCTCGAAACCATCCATTTCCGGCATCACCAGATCAGTAAATACCACCTGAATATCCGGATCGCGCTGGATGATGTCCCACCCATCGGCACCATCTACAGCCAGTACCACATCAAACTCATCACCAAACATCTTGCTGGCGGCAATTCTGATGACACGCGAATCATCCACGATCAAAACCCTGACTTTTGGTGGCTTCGTTTTAGCAAGCATAGTGTGACCCATAAACTAGTGGCGATAATATGAATTAATAATAGCCTTACAGGGGAGAAGTTCTGTTAAATACTGAACATTTGTGAAAAATTATGACCTGGTTCTCGATAAACGGGCCAAATACAGGGACGCATGGTCAGCTCTGAGGGGCTCAATGAAGGGCTACCCGGTCTATCTGGGCACAAATCTTAACTCTCCCTTAATTTTTAACCGTAGGAGCTATAACTAATTTCGGATAAAATGGCCACTAAATAGCTTTAAAAGAATAAGAGCGGACACTAAATTAATGGCGACCACCTATAAACTCATCGCCCTGGACAGCGATGATGAATTTGAAATAAACCAAGCCTGCATGAGTATTGGCCGTGATAAAAGTGCGGATATTGTGCTCCGCCATGGCTATCCATCCCGCCAACACGCCAGAATTACGGTAGATGATGGCCAGCTCACTATTGAAGACCTGAATTCAACCAATGGTACTTATGTTAATAACAGCAAGCTCCATCGGCCACAAATACTCAATGAAGGCGATGTCATTCAATTTGATAGCATTGCTTACCATGTAGTTCCCGCTGCAAGCCCGATCGAACGGTTATCTCAAAGAATTTAAAACCCGCAAACGCCAGCGAAGACCAGTCCTCGGTAGTGATCATCAGTGGTTTTTCCAACCTGGATGAAACTGCGGTACGTGAAGCCTACGCGCTGCCACCAAGCTGGTCATTACAGGATAACAATAAAATTGAAAGCCCTGCCCCTATCAACAACTACCCTGATAGCGTTATTGATAGCTTGATTGCTAATAGTCTGAAGGATCAGCAATCCTTAGCTGCAGCATTAGTCGTTATTTCAGGAAAACATGAAGGTAGAATTATTGGCTTGCAGTTGAGTTCAGAGCAACAAATATGGAATATCGGTCGAGCGGATACCGGCACAATTCAGCTTACGGACCCCAGTATATCGTCTCGACACGCCTGTGTTTTTTATAACAATGGTCACTGGGGCTTAACTGATGAAGACTCCAGAAATGGTAGTAAAGTACGAAGCCAGCCAATAACTGAGGCAGCACTAAATAATAACGATCTCATAGAATTAGGTCAGATAAACCTCATTTTTAGAATGCTATAGCATTTTTGTTCGTTTCTCAGGAGCCAGTGATAACGTATTTACCTTACACAAGCCCAGCTGTGCTTCCAGCTCACCATGAGCAAGCCTATCCCATGGCGCAGGAAATTTTTGCGCATAAGCACAGGCAATAAGAGCAAAGGTTGGCCACATCATATAAATCCATAAGTCTCCCCACACCACTAAATACACAAGCGAGATAAGTAAGTTGGGGCTATGAGCAAGACCTACTTTCTTCATGTTCCATTCATAAATATTATGATCAGGTGACACATAACGATCCCAATACAATAAATGCAACGGCCCGTTCGACATTGACGCAAGCAAATAAGTAAATAGTGCTATTAACCATCGCTGATCAATAAATTGTTCTCCAACTGCCCAAAATGACAAAAACAATTGTGCCTCACTAAGCCCCCAAACAACGCCAATAAACAAAGTGGACAGTGGATATAATTTCCTACCGTAAGTAACAGTCCCTTTCGGCCAGATATAAAGATAACCAAACAATACAATCACCCAGGCTGTGATCATATAAAGCTGCCACCCCAGTTGAGATAAATGGTCAAGATTCATTATTTCCGCGTTAAGCAAAGTAGGTAACACGCCGGTAACCCAGCTCAATAACCAACACACTGAAAAATATATCCACGCCCTTACCCAGGCCAACTTCGCGTCATATATTCGGGTATCTTTACCTCGGCCAGCAATAAATAATGTCGCTAGCAATAAGAGCAGCAAGACAATCAAGCCATAGGCAAAAGTATCCAGAGCCGGACTACTTGTCGCATTATCAAAAAATTTAGCCGCCACTACCGTCTTATCTTCCATTGGTGTTTCACCTTTTATTATTGAAGCTAAACTGATCGTTTTAAGGTTAGGATACGTAGCTATTGCAAACTCTGCAGCGACAATCACTTTTATATCCTAAATTACTGCCGTTATTTTAAGATGACTAATGATTAACCGGTAACACCGGTAATGAGAATATTGTAATTTGCATTCACTTCTCCCATACCGTTAAATCACCATCTTATAGAGGTATAATTCCTTTATCAGCTGACCTTTCAAAACTTTACGAGTCTATTATGTTTTCTTTTACTCTCAATGGAGAAGCCGTCTCCGTAGATATAGCCGCAGACACACCACTTCTATGGACGCTGCGTGATCACCTCCAACTGAACGGTACCAAATTTGGATGCGGCGCCGGGTTATGTGGGGCTTGCACCGTCCTGATAGACGGCCAAGCTAGTCGTAGCTGTATTCTTCCTGTTGCCGCCATTGATGGTAAAAATATAACGACCATAGAGGGGCTGGGTGGGGAGCACCCGGTACAACAAGCGTGGATTGAACATAGCGTTGCCCAGTGCGGCTATTGTCAATCAGGCCAAATAATGAGTACTGTAGCGCTACTGGCGAGCAACCCCCAGCCAACCGAAGACGAAATCAAACAAGCACTGGCAGGAAATATTTGTCGCTGTGGAACTTACCCCCGCATTCTTTCAGCAATTACCAGCCTCGCCCATCAATCAACGCCTAGCGTCCAGCTGTTCGACCCCAGCGCGGCTAGCAATAAGGAAATCAAATACTCATGAGTTTAAGTCGACGTAACTTTTTAATCGGCTCCGGTGTTTTAGGTGGCGGATTAATTATTGGCTTTGGGTTATCTGCTACTCCCCCCTTCCCCAATGTTTTGGCCGATAGCTTCCAACCCAATGCCTGGCTGCAAATCACTGAAGATGGCCGGGTTATTTTTCAATTACATAAAGTTGAAATGGGGCAAGGTGTCATGACTGCCCTACCTACTATTTTAGGTGAAGAACTCGACTTTGATCCTGGGCGCATGGAGATTCAACTGAGTGGTATTCATCCAGCGTTTATGGATCCAGTTAATTACAATCAAATGACCGGTGGCAGTACCAGCGTAAGAGGTAGCTGGGATAGTTTACGGGAGGCGGGAGCGACCGCTCGCTCGCTATTAATTTCAGCCGCCGCACAACGCTGGGGATCAGCCCTGAGCTTTGTAAAACCAACAACGGGGTAATCAGCAACACAAGTAACCAGCAACAGTTAACCTACGCCGATGTTGCTATGGACGCACGCCACGCCAACACCATTGATTACAGATTAAAAACTGCCGCTGAGTATCGCTGGATAGGTAAACCCGGCAACCGTTTCGACAGTGCCGACAAAAGCACCGGCAAAGCCATCTTTGGTATCGATGTCAATTTACCAAAAATGAAAATCGCAATGGTTATTCGCTGCCCGCACTTTGGCGGCAGCATTAAATCCTGGGACGACAGCAACGCAAAAATAATGCCTGGAGTTATCGCAGTTACAGAAATTCACAGCGGTATTGCTATTGTTGCTGACAGCTATTGGCAAGCCAAAAAAGCCGCTGAGCAGCTCATCGTTGAATGGGACAAAGGCCCCTTGGCTGGACTGGATTCCGCCACCATTCTACAGCGACAACAACAAGCGCTTATCAACGGCGAGTCTTACCAAGTCAAAGCCCAGGGGGATGAGCTAGCACAAGTGCTGACTAATGCGGCAACCCTCCTTGAAGCTGAATATGCTTCGCCCTATACGCATCACAGCCCGATGGAGCCGCAAAACACTACGGCATTAATAACCGGGGAATACTGTGAAGTATGGTCGCCCAACCAAGCTCCTGACATTTGTCAGGCAGTAGCTGCTCATTATGCGGATCTACCGCGAGCGAATATCACTATCAATACCACGCTTTTAGGGGCGGATTTGGCCGTCGAGGCTACCCTGATTTTGTCGGCGAAGCCGTTGCCGTAGCCAAACAATTGCCGGGCACGCCAATCAAACTGATCTGGTCGCGCGAGGATGATATGCAGCATGACTATTATCGTGGTGCCAATTACCACGGTATAAAAGCGGCGCTGGACGAGCAAGGCTCATTAATTGGTTGGCAACATAATATTGTCTCTAACAGCATCGTAGAAGGACTAAGTGTCGAACTTGCTGCCACCATGCTGCCGGCCTGGGTACCCACCGAGATTGCACGTTCGCTGGGTAAGTTTGTTGGCAAGCAAGCCGGCCCCTACGACATAACTACGGCAGAAGGGGCAAAAGTCCCATACAACATACCCAACCTTTCAGTAGCACAAATATATTTTGACCCGGGCATCAAAACCGGTTTTTGGCGATCAGTCGGCTATTCCCATAACTGTTTTGTTGTTGAAAGCTTCATTGATGAAGTGGCTAACGCAGGCCAGCAAGACCCGTTACTTTTTCGCCAACAATTACTGGACCCCGCCTCACGACACGCCGCAGTGTTGGCATTAGCTGCCGAAAAAGCGAATTGGGGAAATCCAAACAAAGACGTTAGTCAGGGCCTGGCTGTTGTTGATCCTTTTGAGTCTTATTGCGCGATGGTTGCCGAAGTAACCGTTAGCGGCGCTAGTTACAAGATTGAACGCATCTTAGCCGCGGTCGACTGCGGGCTTGTCATCAACCCCGATATTGTTAAAACCCAGGTTGAAGGCGCCATCATCTACGCCTTAACGGCTGCGACCAAACCACCTGTGACGATAGCTGATGGCCGCGTAGTAGAGAGTAATTTCCATGATTTACCGGTGATGCGGATGAATGAAATACCGGTGATAGAAGTGCACATAATTGCCAGCGAAGAGCGACCCAGCGGTATTGGGGAAATTGGAGTACCCGCTGTCGCACCGGCTATTGCCAATGCACTATTTGCAGCTACCGGCCAACGACTTCGACAAATGCCGCTATTATTGAGCTAATTGATGAGTAACCATGACTTTCTCGATTTAGCTGTGATCAGCCAATTAAATCGATGGCTGCATGAGGGGACTTCGTGCTGGCTATGTACAGTCGTTGAGACATGGGGCTCTTCACCACGACGCACTGGCAGCTTATTAGCCTGTAATAGCGAAGGCATAATTGTTGGCTCTTTATCAGGGGGCTGCGTAGAAGACGATCTCATTGCGCAATTACAGACTGGCACCATCGCCGCTGACAGAGCATGTTATAAAATCTACGGTCAAACCCAGACTGACATCGAGCGCTTTAAACTTCCCTGTGGCGGAACGCTCGGTATATTAATCGAACCCTTTGTTGAACTAATCAGCGACACAATAAAACAACAATTTATACAAATTGAGCAATCGTTGTTGCAACGAAAGGCAATTCAACGAACAGTTAACTATACCGATGGCACTCAGTCGGTGGACGTTACTCATCAACGACCTGATCTACATTTGGATAAAAATGAGCACCATCAACCGCGACAACTTCAGCACACCTACGGCCCGGAAGTGCACTTAATGATAATTGGTATCTGTGAAGTGAGTAGATACCTTGCCCAATTTGCGCTGGCGACAGGCTACCGCGTTAGTGTTTGCGACCCTCGCCCGGAATTAAAATCGCAGTGGCAGATCGACAACACCAGCATCCACACTGGCATGCCAGATGACGTCGTTCGCGATTATGCCAATGATCCCAACTGCGCAATCGTTACCGTCAGCCATGATCCGCGTTTAGATGACATGGGATTAATGGATGCATTTTCAACACCGGCTTTTTATCTAGGAGCAATGGGCTCCCAAGCCAGCTCAAATAAGCGCAGGCAAAGACTATTACAACTGGGCATCAGTGAACAACAGTTGCATCGTTTGCATGCGCCGATAGGCATAGATATTCACAGTAAAACACCTGCTGAAATTGCCATCGCCATCATCGCCGATATTATTGCCCGTTATAATGAACCACGTTAAGTAAGCTGATGCCACGTATTGCCGCCCTCATGCTTGCCGCAGGTAACAGCCAACGATTTGGCAGCGACAAACGACTGGCAAGACATCGTCAGGACCAAGCCACTCTGCTACAACAAAGCTTAGCAATACCGTTACAACTTAAACTGGAAACGCTACTTGTACTGCGTCAAAGTGATCAGAAAAAACAGGCGTTACTGCTGGGCGAGCATCAGGATAATTTGTTATTAACTTGCTGCTATTCACTCAATTCATCCCAAGGTATGGGCTTCTCATTGACGGATGGGATTAAACAGTTGAGCCGGTATGGAGATTATGATGGTGTGCTAATAATGCTCGGAGATATGCCTTGGATTAAAGCACAAACGCTAAGTAAAATAATTTCAAACTTTGATCCCCAAAAAATAATCACCCCTAGCTATAGCGATGCGAACGGAAAATATCGCCAAGGCCATCCGGTATTATTTCCCAGCCAATGGTTCAAAGAATTACAACAACTGCAAGGAGATCAAGGAGCTAAAAGGATTCTTGCCACTTACAGAAGTCAGCTTAAGATAATTACCATTGACGACCCTGGAATTATCCGGGATGTCGATCAACCCGAGGACTTTCTAAATTAGAAAAACACACAGAGAAACAACCAAAGACCTAATCCAGCAATCACAGCGGTATTAATTGCAGGCCTGAAGACTGACTCCAAACCACCTGCGAAATGGTCTGCCAAAACTTCCAGCGTCTCCTCTCCAGAGCTTACACGCTTAATGACCGGAAACTCCACCTTAGCCACAAATACTGCCAGCGCGATAGCAGTCGCAAGCAACATAATCCGGCCGCCGCTATCCATCGGGATCAATAACAGCACCAAGGCAATAAAAACATAATTGCCGGCGGAACCGCCCTTACTCATCTGCAGAAATTGTTCTTTAGTATTATTGATATAATCAAAATCGAAAAATAAAATTCTCGGGGAAGGTTTTACTGAATAAATTGCACCGGATTTGAGGGTGGCAATAAAATGTCCCCACTCATGGAAAGTTTGACCCATGACAATGCCAAACACAATTGAAGCTAACACCAGCAATATATCGGCAAGCAATAAATTTGATACCAGCGCCCAACTATCCGCTGCAGCCCACAGCGCCAAGGCACTAATAAAGGCCAGGCTGTGATAACTCATCTGTAGCCATAAAGTTCTTTGTCTAGTGGCAGCATCTTGTGAAACGGCGTTATCATCTACATTTAAATCGAGCTTCTCATTTTTCTCGTTCATTTGATAAGTCTACTTTTGAGTTATTTAGTAACCAGTGAAATAAGATTGCTATTAAATAGGATATAAAAAATAATAGCCAAAAATGCCATAGCAAACCACTGAAGGGCATAGCGACTACTTGCATCTGCATTATGAAGTTTTTGCGGCCAATGTCGCTGCAACACGCCTGCGCTAGTAGCACTCAACCTTAGCACATTAGGATAAACTGCTGAATTTAACTGTTTGTCATATATATTTTTAACTGTTTGAAAATCAAAATGATGCAATATTAACGGCCATTGAATCTCCTCGGCACGAGGTGGTAGTAGAAACGTCTTCAATGGCAATGGCTGAATCACACCCTGCAAATGTTGCAAACCTTCAATGGGCTCAATGAAAACTGCTGATTCTGTCCTTGCCATCCATCCCCGACTGACCAATAACAGCTGCTCGTTAACCATCAGGAATGGCGTGATCACCTCAAAACCTAATCGGCCCTGATAGCGCTGATTATCAATAAGTAGAGAAAACTGATTCAAATAGTAGCCTGCAACTGAGACTAGCTGCGGTGATAGATGTGTTTCAAGGAGTGATAAGTCGCGAAGCTCTTGAGGAGCCTGCTCAGCAAGTTGCGTGATTTGAGTATTTAAGAAGTGTTTGTATTCTGCTCGCTCAAGCTGCCAAACCCCCAGTGCTAACAACAGACTGACGACTGCAAATAACAGTAGTGTTGCACGCAATGGAAATCGTACTTCTAACGCCCCCCATTTAACGCTGAACAATTTAACCTGGATTGATGAAAACCGGTGGGGCATACGATGCAAGCCAAGTTGAAACCATCATGGGTAAACTGGCAGAACCTAAGAGAATCTGGCTTAGTGAGAACCAAGCACGAAACAAAGATCTGACCACTTGAAAGTGGCTAGTATAACGCTCAGTGAGAACAGCGCAAACTATGGAACTGTTAGCTGATAATTAGTGCTCGGCAGGCTGCAATCGGGCACGTACAACCTTAGCACCTGTGGGATAGCAAAAGGTTGTAACATCGCATCGCTCACTCCCTGCCAATTGCCGCGTACTCTGTTCATATAACTGATCAACCACCCAGCCCGCTACCCGGTCCCCTACACGCTTGGTGGTCAAAACCCAGGCATTCCCGTTTTCAACAGAAGACTCTGTTGAAACTTGTTTGTTTTTACGTCTTTTGGCCACGAAACCCTCCTATGCACCTTTCGATAAATGGCAATAAATCTTGTCTCTAGTTAGCCCTATATAGTCAACGGCTACAGCAAAGATACTGGGTAAAATAGGCGCTTAATCTAACTATTTGAATTAACTATGAACAAAACTGTGGCCTGGGCCACAAAAAAACGTGAGACCACAGTCATTTTTGTGACTATTTGCACCCGCCAAGCCCGCTGAAACCGTCATTCATTGCTATAGTTAATCAAAAGCTAACATCAGCAGCGCATAGATCATGACCAACGACGAAAAGACCAAGCCTCCCGCTAGCCCTAATCAATCAAAGAAAAGCTATCAGGATAACCCGAATGCTCAACAGGATATTGAGCAGGCGGTTGCCTCTGTACCCTTAAGAATTACTCGGACTATGAAATAGCGATTGAAACCAAAGAACACTATGAGGATGCTTTATTTACAAATGAGGACGAATTAGATCAAGCGCTGACAGATGCTGTTGAAGAGAAAGCTAAACCGCAACCCACCAAGGTCGATAAAGCGGAGACAGCTGAAACCTCTTGCATCGCTATCGACTACTCCATATTCCTTAACTCTGGCAATGCACAAACAAGCCCACCGGAGAGTGTGAATAAACTTAAAATTTTAAATAATGGCATCAACCAATCGCCCGCCAGAAAATCTATTCCGCTGGATGATAACGCGAACGCCTTCAACAACCAACTGCAACTGATAGCCACTCAAATTGAACAAGAAAAAATAGAAATGGCTCAGGCGAACGCTAAACCTGAACCAGCCGTACCAAGCCAAAGCCCAAGCCCTGAAAAAAATAGCGCGCTCTCCGCTATTAGCCAAAAACTGAAAGCCAAAAGCCGTGAGCTTTCAGAAAAAGGCAAAGCGAAAATGGAGCAATCAAAAGCTGAACTTGATGAATATCTAGGCCGCACCTTACCAGAACGCACAATTTCACTGGAATTCATCCTACCTATTACTAAAAGCAAGAAAGATATCGAAACAAACTTTCAAGAAAAAGAAATAGAAAAATTATTTTCTGCTAAAAACAAAGCTATTGCATCAATGCTTGAAATTGCAGACAGGGAATTAATCACGCTAAGCAAAGCGCCTGTTTCCAACAGTAAACGGATAGCGCTGCTGAATGCCTATACGCCACTACTTAGCGAAAAAATCAAATCATTAATATCGATGTTTGAACGTAAACCCTGTAATTTTGATGATAAAAAACGCGCAACCATGGTTGATCACGGGTGCTCAGCACTCAAACATTTGATTACTGGTTACAAACAGGTCTATGCAGACGTATACGAATCAGCCAATATCATTTATGGACCACAGCGCAAGACAGCTAACCTGATTGCATTTCAGATCATGGATTTGCTCTATCTTGAACAACTGCTGACCACCAGCTTGCATTTACCCGTACCCACCGGCGCAATCAAAACCGTCAACAAAATTGTGTATATTCTCTCGCTTTATGAACCTGAAGCTCTCAGCCATCTACATCCTTCCGTATCGTTAGAGAACTCCAGCTCAGTTGAAGAATTATTTATTGCCTTTCACCTACTCAACAAGCTTGACCGACACACACTCTCATCAGGACTACATAAACATTTAAAGCAATATCTCAACCAGCATCGAAAGCTGGTATCCACTATACCTTTGACAGTGACACAACGATTAGATCACTGCGAGCCTGGACAGCAGCTATGGTGCGCCGCTCACGACCAGGAATACCTGACACAACTCAATCATACTGACGCATTAACGCCCGACAACAGTATGATTTACCTGCAGGTACAAGCATTCTTCAACCAAGTAAAACAAGACTACATCACTTGTTTAAAATTTCGGATGCACAACAAGCAACAAAATATCACGTCATTAGCAGGTGCATCGACTGAGCAAGCACTATTGCTAATGAGCAAACTTAATCAATCCATTATCGCACTGGAAAAAACACCAAAGCAAATTTTTACAGTTTTTATCAACCAATCAAACTTAGAGCATTTAGTGGCCTGAAAAACTGTATCGCTTATTACTACTACGATCATGCCGTAAAAAGCAAAGGGGGGCCAAATCTGGCCAACCCAGCAGCGAGCTCCCTGATCGACCTATAAGCAGTAAAAGCCAGTGGCTGCTAGCACACCAGGACGACCAGCAATTAGTTTTACAAACTACCGAATACAAAATGGAAACACCTATTGATATTGATCAACTAGCCCTTCTCATCATTACCGAACAACAAGATGAAAAAGAAAAAAGTACTGACACTGATATAGATATGGCAGAAGAATTTATATACCTAACTCAAATAACGACAATGGAGAGAGGGACTCAGGGCAAACTATTGATCACTGCCAAAATTATTAGCAAGACCGTTACTAACGCCCATTACTACAATGAAAACAACGAAGAGCAGCATTGTCTGATGGCCGTGAATGACCAGCAACATATATTAATTGCTGATAGCAAGAAAATACTAAACAGCCAGCAAATCATAGTCACACAATTTAATGACGGGCTAAGCGGCGAGTGTCAATTAAAAGGTTTACACGGCCTCACTCAACAGGCTCAAATTCTGGAATACTAGTATTGACCACCCACAAAAAAGGGATGCTTAGCATCCCTTGATATACCATTCTATAAATCAACTCTTTTTAGGGCCACCGTTTTCGCCGGGCCACCGTGAGTTACCGATGGTACTGGCAAACGGTTCAAACGCATCGGCATCCAGGGGCTTACCCAAATTAACTGTTCTATCCAGAAATATAGGTGTCCATAAATACGCATCAAGCTCACTTTTGACCGGTAAATTCTGCGCAATCGGATCCCATGGACTTTCACGCAAAGTCAGCTCACCCACCACCTTTTGTTTCAGTGCAGTACCATATTTACTATAAACATCAACTACATGTGGCGGAAAATCAAAACCCGGCTCGGTATATGAGGCTTTACGCGAGTACTTGACCCAAAACTCATTGACCACAAACTCTGGGCCAGGATCAAGGGTTTCTGTCACCTGCCCTTTAAACTCCAAAAAAGTATAGTTTTGATGCGTCACATTCGCTTCGACATAGTCCATCAATCGAAAATAATCTATCTTGGCAGGGTATTTTGGCTGACCAAATTTCTCCTGACTAATAAAAATTTCTGATTCTCGATCAATCGCATACCCTAAGGCAAACTCCCCCTCCTTACCATCATGTTTAGCAGCAACAGCAGTAACCAAGCCGAATTCAGGATGACCATTCACCGGAAAATTATAAACGGTCAGCGTAACTTCAGGCTTACTTCCAGGCTCAATACCAGGTGGCAATAATTTTGCGATATTCTCTGGGTCGGTGAGGTATTTTATTTTCAACATTGGCCAATTTAAGCAATCGCCAGGATTTCCTTGTGGTAATTCAGACATAGAACGCTCTCATTTTAGTTAGAGTTAAATTTATAATCGTAAAATAAAGGATAAAAATAATCTTCTCTTTATGCAGCTCGATTTGCGCTTTCGGTATCGCTGGCGTAAAACTGCTGAAACCATTTACGGTATTTTGCAATCGGGCCATCGCCATCACACAACACTGGATTATCAACATAGGTTTTATGTTCCCAGATAGGAATATCCTGACCTACCTGAAACACAATCTCGTCCCTAAAACCATTGGCATACATTTGATGCTCCCCGGACTGCTCCTTAGGTAAAGTGAAATTAAATCGCATATGAATATTTTGGTCATCTATTGGCGTTACTGTGCCGACCATTACAATATCAAACAAACGGGAAAACTTCTGATAGGTAAAGCCCGGCCCAAGATTCCAGGATTCCAATTTTGCCTTAGCGGTGTTTTCACCACTTCGATCTACATTACCATGAGCATCAATTTCCTGGGTCTCGCTATTCATCATCGTTAGACGCTTGGGCCCATCCATTGTGACAACGGCATCAGGCATACCAACTGAACTGTGCACAGTGACAAAGTGCGCAATGTCTGCAGCATTTTCTCCAGTCTCTTGTGGAATCGTATTAATAGTCCACTCGTAGGTATCAATAGCTGACCACTCGTCGGAGTGAAGCTCAGAGATTGTTTCCATCGGAAATAAAGGCGCCACATTTTGCGGATGATACCAAGCCCAAATCATTTGGTTAGTCTCTTCCACATGGTATTTGCCTACTGCTTGCTTACCATCAATTTTTGGCGGCATTCGCTTGGCATATGGGATATCGGTACACATGCCTTCACCATCAAACTGCCAACCATGAAAAGGACAACTGATACTTTCACCCTTAACAATACCACCATGCCCCAAATGAGCCCCCAAGTGCGGGCAATAAGCATCCAACAGTGAAGCCTGCCCCGACTCGGTACGGAATAACACCAGTTCACGCCCAAAATACTTCAGCGGTTTAACTTCCCCTACTGCTAAATTACCGCTGTACTCAACGGCATACCAGCCAAAAGGGATAGGTTTATCATAACGTTTTAACATGTTTACCTCTTACGCTCTGCGCTCATGTAAGGCCCAACGCTCAAATAAAAGCCGCGACCACAACTAAAAAAATAGCTGGCTTTAGCCTATTTGATCAAGCCTGTTTCTATAAATTCTGATTACCATTCTTTCACACTGACGGGAATCACTAGCCCGCATTTTTTAAAAAACTTTCTTTCGCGTACCGCTGTAACTGCCGATACTTTTGCTGGGTATTGTAATCCTCATTATTTAGCCAGTTAAGCGTCACTGCGTTCACCATACCCACAAGCATCTCAGCGCAAAAATCGGCGGTAAGCCCTTCCTTTAAATGCTCATTGCTGGCGCTAAACAAACGCAAAAAATAATCATTCATAAAACTTAACTGACCGGCTCCCTCTGCCCGGTTGCTGGATAAATTGCCAACCATATAATCAATAAGCTCGCGCTCTAATTTGCCAGCCTGACGATTTCGACTAGCCATGACCGCAAACACATAATCCAGCTGCACCGCCAGATCATCACTCTGCATCAAAGCCTCATCCACTAAAATGGCTGTTTGATTTAATAACTTGGACTGACAAATATCACTGAGCAAATCATGCTTGGAGCAGTAATAGTTATAGAATGTTTTTTTCGCTATATCAGCGCAGTCACAAATGGCATCAATAGTTGTGCCTTCAACACCGTGCAGACCAATGAGCTGCATTGCCTCATCACAAATACGATCGCGCTGTAACTGTTTTTTTCGCTCACGCCTGCCAACCAGCTCTGTACTCAATGTACCCACGCCAACCTCTCTTTTCTAACAAGCCTGTAATGATAAGGTAACTTGAGAATAAGTTTACACTCCAGTATCCTTTTGGCAAGTTTAGTCACTGATAATGTCTGATCTGTAATCTTCAAGCAGCAGCGATTTGAAACAACAATAGCTACTCTTAGAAGATACTCAATTTCAAGCATCAATAGCAGAGGAACCATGCGATGCAACAGGCACAAGAATCCCTACGTCCAATTGAAGAAGTGTATAACCCTAATTCACAAGAATATCTTTATGACCCCGTACCACAATGTCTGGAGCTGGCACGCCGCGGCAAATTGGTTTGGTACGCGCCCTGGCAAGCCTGGATCATGACGCAAATGACAGACATCATGGACTGCTGGAAAAACGAGTACCTTTCTTCAGATTTTTACGACTGGGAATTTGCCCCGCAGCGCCCGCCTGAAGAACAGTGGACTAATTTTGAACGCGCCCTGATTGGCCATAGCTTACTGGCCGACCCGGATCATCATCGAGTAATACGCCGGGTCACCTCGCCTGCGTTTTCACGGAATGTTGTAGCCAATATCAATGCCAAAATTGAGCCGGATATCATTAAACTTTTTGACAATCTCGGTACACCCGACAGCTTTGATTATTTAACTGAAGTCGCCCAACACATTCCATTTATTTCAATTATCCGCATGGTAGGCGTTCCGGAAAAATACTGGGATGAAATCAAGCCTGCAATCTTAACTTTCACCCAGGCGTGGAACCCTACTATTTCAGATGAGCAACGCGAAGCCGCCCGGCAAGATAGTAACCGCGCGATTGAAGTCATCAAAAAAGTTATCGCCGAACGACGCAGCGCCCCGGCGCAAGATGATTTCTTAAGCTCGCTGCTAAAAGTAGAAGCAGAGAGTGACCAGTTTGAAGAATGGGACATCATTACACTGATACTGGCGCTGATTGGCGCTGGTGCCGATACTACCCTAATGGCCCAGCAGTGGTCGGTGTATAGCTTTCTGAAAAACGACCGCAGCCAAATTGACAAAGCGCTGGCGTCACCAGAAGCATTCTCCAATGCCTTTAGTGAAATCATGCGCTGGTCTACCCAATCGAAAATGGGCTTTGCCCGATACGCCCCTGCCGACATGGACGTTCTTGGACAGAAAGTGCGCAAAGGACAGATGGTACTGATGATGCCGCACCTTAAAGACCATGACCCAAGTTATTACAGTCAACCTGAGAAACTGGATGTTGAACGGGAGTTCAATCCGGATCTACTATTTGGTTACGGACCTCGCTTTTGTATTGGAGCCGCACTGGCCAAACACCAGCTCTTTCTCAGCATGACCGAACTGTTCAAGCGCTTCCCCAATCTAGAGCTGGATGGAGAACCGGAACGTGATGATCAGGATCACAATGGCATTAGCTTTAAACGCTTGATGGTAAAAACCAACTGTAATTAAGTGAATAAATATCATCAAAAAAAGCGCAGATGACAATGCGCTAAAGCGCCTCTTTTAAGCAAGTAAAACCGCCCGTTTGCCACCATACAAACGGGTTTTTTGTTTATAAAACAAACGATTAGTAGTAAAGGGAAAATATCCGCGATTTTCTATATCAGGGGTTTGACAAGGAAACCGATTAATGTAGAATGCGCGCACGTTTGAGAGCGGGGTGATTAGCTCAGCTGGGAGAGCATCGCCCTTACAAGGCGAGGGTCGGCGGTTCGATCCCGTCATCACCCACCAATCTCAAAAGTAAAATGTTGTAAAACTGTTTCCGGCTTTGTTCGCTCTGCGAACCCTGAATACTACAGAAGTAGTTAACAGGACTTAAAGGACCGGTAGTTCAGTTGGTTAGAATGCCGGCCTGTCACGCCGGAGGTCGCGGGTTCGAGTCCCGTCCGGTCCGCCAACTATTCGGAAACAGCAAAAGCCACCCATGAGGTGGTTTTTTTATGCCTGAAAGTTTTGGTGCTTGCACATGATCTTCTTATAATGCGTGAAGCCCCCAACTCCACTCTACTACTCGGCGCGATACCTATGGAAATCTACAAAGAGTTCACCTTTGAAGCAGCCCACCGCTTACCTAATGTACCCACTGGTCATAAGTGCGCCCGCCTCCATGGGCATTCTTTCTATGTAAGGATTTACGTCAGTGACAGTCTTGACCCACACACCGGCTGGGTTATGGATTTCAGTGAGCTTAAGCAGCATTTTCAGCCAATCTACGAGCAGCTGGACCATCATTACCTGAATGATATCCCTGGCCTGGAAAACCCTACCAGTGAAATTCTTTGTCGTTGGATTTGGCAGCAACTCAAACCCTCACTGCCCATACTCAGCCAAATTGAAGTCAAGGAAACCTGCACCAGTGGCTGCATTTATCGCGGCATTGATTAGCAACTTTTTGCCGAAATAGACACCAAAGCGTGTAGAAATTAGCCTCGAAAATTGATTGACAAATTGAACCAGGCAAAAAACTTATTCACACGGAGCTTTTTTTGACCAGATCGGCTTACCCACAGGGCGAATAGACATAAAAAACTTTAAGTTAGCCTCCTAAACGACTGATTTTATTAATATTTAATGATAGAGATTGATTTTTGATCAATCTAAGAAGGGGGTTGATATACGTGAAGAAGGGAGCAAACTAAACAACTTACCCACGAAGTTATCCACAGATTTTGTGGACAACAATTTAGGGCACATCAAAGCCAGCAGCAATCAAAGTAAGAAACTCAATCATCTCCTCTTCGTTTGAATAGCCTTTGGATTTGATCACAGTCCAGTCAATATTGGCCTTATCGGAAGGCAGGATCATCGAGATTATTTCTTTATCGGTAATAAAAATCCCATGTAAACCAGCCACTGGTGTAAAGTCAGGCGCCAACACCACCAGAAACTCAGGAAGCCCACGCTCATGAGGAACCTGGGCGAAAGGCAGTGAACGATTGCCGGCAAAGCTGTTATAAACCCGCCCTACACGATCGCCAAAACCTTCATCAGCTAACTGCGATAACATCGCTTCTTTATCAACGCCAGACGAGGCCTCCGCAGCCTTGTCATCACTACCACCCGAGTCCTCGAGCATTAAACCATCAAGATCATCAAGCTCTCTTACTGGGGATTGTTGTTTATTGGCGTATTGATCCAGAGATTCAGAAATTCTTTTTTTGGTAATTTGCAAGCTGGCTAAAACCGTCTGGAGTTTTTCAACCTCTTCGGGCTCATGCAATGCAATCCGGTCGTAATCCAGACTTTTGGAAGCAGCTAAAAGCTGATCCGCTTTTTCCAATATCACACTAGAAAATGATTTCACTCGACAACCTTCAAAACATCTATGCATTATTATCTGCTAACAAAATAGACGTAATTGTCGTTATTTTCCAGTGATTAGTGGCGCGACTAGCACACCATGACTGTTACATAAGTCTATGAAAACCACTAATACATTCCCATCGAGAATGCCGGTGTGGACAAATAGTGCTTAAAATCACCCCAGGGTAAAGGTCGGCTATATAAATATCCCTGACACTGCCCCCTTCCGGCAAACCTAATTGTTGTAATAGAACCGCCAACTGAGCACTGGTCTCAACGCCCTCTGCCACAACAGTCAAGTTTAGCTGTCTGGCAAACGCGATGATGGCAGCAATAATATCCGAATCACGTTGACAACTGATTAATCCCGCAACAAAGGCTTGGTCAACTTTTAACTTAGTGATTGGTAGCATACTTAAATGCAATAGCGAAGCAGAACCACTGCCAAAGTCATCAATACTAATACCCACTTGCAAGCCTCTAATTTCCATTAGCACATTGATTACTGCATCTCTATTTTCAACCAATAGGGTTTCAGCTATTTCCAGCTCAAGATTTTTTGGATTAATACCGCTGCTATCAATAATGTCCGTTAGCTCAGTAATAAATTCAGGCGCCAATAGCTGTTGCATGGATACATTCACAGCCATAGTAAAATCCAGATTTAATTGATGATACATATCAACCGCGGATAGGCATGCAGTCTCCAGCACCCAGCGACCTATCGGTATAATCAATCCACTTTCATTTGCGAGCGGCACAAAATCTTCGGCATCCACAACACTGCCATCAGACCGATACCAGCGCAGCAATGCTTCCGCGCCCTGTACTTCACCGGTACTTGCAGCCACGATTGGTTGATAATGTACAACAAACTCATTGCGTTCCAACGCATGATGAAGCTCACTGGACAAACGCAAGCGACCAGCTATTTTCTGATTGAATTCCGACTCAAAGAAACTACTGCAATTGCCACCAAAAGTTTGCGCATTACGTAAGGCATCTTCAGCCATATCAATCAACTCCAACGCACAATCTTTACCGCGGGCATGTACTGAAAGCCCGATACTACACGTTACAAAAAAATTCCTATCAACTAAATTATGGGGCTCTGCCATACCGTGCGTTAAATTTCTTAATACATTTTCAAGCTCATGTGTACTGATGCCATGCCCGCCACGAGGCAGCAAAGCAATAACGAAACTACTATCAGCAACGCGGCCAACAATATCTACAGGCAGAAGAAAAGATTTAATTCGCTCTACCATCGCTACAATTAACATATCGAATCGTGCCCGACCTAGATTATCAATAACACAATCAGCACTATCTAAATCAAGCCGCATCACAACCAGTGGCATACTGAGAGTTGACTGCCCGTCCATTAAACTTTTTGTGTTGTTTAAACAGTGCTGCAAGAGATCAAGAAAATAAACGCGGTTGGGGAGTTTTACCAGCGAATCGTAGCAAGCCGATAATTCCGAGGAACTCTCTTTATTCTCTAATTGAAATTGTCTTTCAATGCCACTTTGAATCGCAGCTAGCAAAGAGTGCTGTCCCATTTCATTTTTATACAAACACTCAACGGCACCATCCCTTAATGCCTCGACAGCGCGCTCTGGATAATTTCTACAGGTTAATACCACGATGGCAAGGTGCGGATAGGTTCGGGAAAAAAATCGGCAAAGTTCCCGCTGCTCTCCTAGCGGCAAAGAAGTACCCAACAAAAAAACATCAAAACGGGTCGAGCGAGCAATACCGATGGCATCATCTTTGGTATACGCCCTAACTAGCTGGCACGAAACGGCTGCCGCTTTCAGCAATGATTCCAACCATACGGCTTCGGGATCATTTGCCTCCAAAGACAATATGAGCAATGTAGATTTATCCATAAACCAATTCCCTTAGGCAAGTATTAATACCCGGCTCGCTTAGTAAAGCGGGTTTTCTTTCTCTCGTAAGTACGTAGATTTACCTACATTCTGCCCATGGATTAAGTGGATTATGAGGAAAAATCGATATCTCGCTGATTTCCTTGATTTATCTAAAAGTCATCTATACTCAAATGAATTTTAGAAATATGTCACTTCTGTCATATTACTGAAATATTTCTGTCCCACAATTGTCGCATTCAATAACCAGGGGGATCGGTATTGATAAATATGCACTTTGTGGGGTTACACCGACAGGTGCTATAACAAACTTTTGGAGACACTCGGATGAAACTTAAACTATTACCCGCAGCCATTGTAGCTGCTTCAACGTTTACATCAGGCGCCTATGCTGCGGATATGACTGTCTATGGTAAAGCCAACCTCACCTTAAACAACTACGACCTGGAAAGCGATGATGTTGAAAACTGGCAGCTCGAAAGCAATGCTTCCAGAGTGGGTGTTAAAGGCAGTCTCGCCATTAACGACAACTTAAAAGCCATCTATAAAATGGAGTTTGAAGTATATATCGATGATGGTGATAGCGGCGCTAGCAAAGACAATGATACGTTTGAACAGCGCAATATATACGCAGGTATACAAGGTGGATTCGGTACCGTTATCGCCGGCAAGCATGATACGCCGACTAAATTGGCCCAGTCTAAAATCGATAAATTTAACGACCTCCCACTTGGCGATATTAAAAATCTCTTTGAGGGTGAAAACCGCGAATCCAACATTGTTATGTATACCACGCCTGATATGGATGGTCTCACCTTTACCGGTGCATTCATTCCCGGCGAAACCAATGAAGATGACAGCATCGCCGATGGCATTTCTGTTGCCCTAAGCTACAACAAAGAAAGCCTGTATCTTGCGCTGGCAGTGGATGATGAAGTCGATTCTCGCGACACCATGCGCGCAGTAGCTGAATATACTATCGGTGATGCCAAACTGGGCTTTATGTATCAGACAGTCGAACTCTCTGATTCCAGCGTTTTTGAAGATGATGAGGATGGCTTTCTGGTCAGCGGCGAATATAAAGTAGCGCCTAGCTGGGTACTAAAAGCGCAGTACGGTTACAACGAAACTGAAGATGAAGACGGCGACGAAGGCGAGTACACGCAATTAACCTTTGGCGCCGACTACAAGCTAAGTAAAGCAACCAAAGTTTTTGCATACTACTCAACCATTGAAGCCGACGAAGATGGTAGCGACGATACCGATGACACCACTTTCGCTGTAGGCTATGAGCTGAAATTCTAAAATTTTATTAAAGCTTTACTCAAGGGACTATACTAACAAGTATGGTCCCTTTTCTTTTTACAATGTAAATAAAATAAGAACACTGGAAATACTATGAGCAAACAACTGCTATCCGTCTTTATTATGCTGTCATTACTGGGAGTTTCCAGTAGCACCATTGCCGACTTTGATGTCGATGATGCCGACACACTAAACTTTGAAGCGTTTCATCGTGACAAAAACCCGGATAAAGAAGTCTGGAAACAACAAGAATCGAAAAAGGAAGTACAGAAGACCGGGATCGCCAGCACAGAGACTAGCCTTAACTCAGACAAAGAATTTGAAATCAGGGAACGTTACAGCCTCAGCCGCAGCACCCAAACGCCTTACTCGGCATTTTTTGTCATTGAAGCACTACATAAGCAGATGGCCCAACTCTGCCCGCAAGGCTGGAAAAAACTTGCGGAGCGTAGCGAGCCCATTGAACAGGACTTTTATCTATACTACGAACTAAAATGCCTATAAAAACTATCACACGCTGCAATACAGAAGCTCACAGCAACTAAAATAACGGTTCATCACCGGTCAAACCGAATTCTGGCCAGGCGCCATGAACATAGGTTTGGCAATTACCATAACCCACACCGCCCCCTACCGGGTCTTCAATGCGAATCATGTTATCCCGAAACTGTTTATATCTGGCAAGCACTTCAGGACTGCTTGCATCGACCACATAGTCACCATCAATATGTAAGTCACCGCGCCAACTACCATGGTAAGCGCCGTCACCACCGTGGTAATGGCCGGCCCCTAAATAAAATCCGGTTTCTGATAGTTTTTCAAAGGTCATCGGACGCTCCGTTCCATCTTCCATATGAAAATTAAAACAGCCACGCTGCAAGCGTTTTGTAGCGGGGTCAAATTCCAACACGGGTTTTAACCCAAGCACCAAATTTTCTTTACCCGCCTCAGTTTCCAGCCCTCCCTGTAATTGCTGATGCATAAAACCAGGACCAGAGAACTGTAAAAAATAATGATGAAATGCGTAATGAGAACCGTCAGCGCGTGTGAACAACATAGGGTTCCAAATTGCCAGTGCTTGCGGGATCATCGACTCATAACCCGGCTCCATATCCGCAATCGGGATGCCGACTTGCGGACGAATGCCCCAGGATTTGTCCCGTGTAGCAACCCAACTGTCCTGACTAATATCTATCCTATGCCCTTCGACTTCTAACCAGCCAGTCACGACACCGGTTTGGTGATAGCGAATTTGATCAGTAGCTTTACGGTAGCCGTGCATATCACGACGATCTTCTCTGTCTTCAACAACACATGGCACAGCCGCATTAAATACGATATCGAAAGCGATAGGTTGATGCTCATTGGCAGCTAAAGAAATACGCACACTGTGAAGTGGCTCAATAATTTCATATTCAATAGGCCCTACATTAACCGTTTCAGGGTCACTGTTAAGTGAACGGCTAGCCCTTACTACCCATTGCTCTTTGCCTCGACTCACACCGGCATAGGCATCGACCACATTGCGATTGGTGTACTTACCAAAACCAAAAGCAATTTGTACCGAGCCATCTTTGGCTGCTGCCATACCACAGACTTTTTCCGCCCAGGCTGGGTCACTTTGACCGACGGAGGCGAATGTTTCTACTGCCTGATGATTAAATTGCTCATCTGCAGCAAGCAAGGGGCCTATTGAACCTGACATAAAATTTTCTCTCGATATAAAAGACACAGCTGAATTAAAAGTTAATTAACACTGCATATTTTGACAACAACCCATCGTGCGCTGAATGCCTGTTTTATTTAACCCCCCCAACTCTATTGAATCAACGTTGAGACTTGATTTCCAGATCGACCCTCCCCGTAGCCGGGGGGCAGAGCTACGAAAGACCAAAGGTTCAAATACAACCGACGCTAGTAAAACAATCTGTTGTTGCAGTCTATAAAAAAGTTCGAGCAATCTTGATCGTTAATCGCAACTGGCTACCCACCTTCGCGCACTGCTGTCCGGGATAAACCTGAAACACCATAAATAAGCGAAAGTCATTCTCGTCTTGATCGGGAATGACGAGTCAAAATTGAGTCTCTACCTTATCTCGACACGTTTCGTGCTATTGGTGAAGGCTGAAACTCTATAATGCTAATTTATCCCGAACAGCAGTGCGCCGGCGCAGGAATGACAGTTGCAATAGCTTAATTGGCAAAAACCACATTACCGTATCAATTCAACTAATACCAAACTTGGCCATCTGCTCATCAATTAACAAAGTGCTGTTGTTATTCAAATCAAATTGGTCTTCGGGTTTAAAATAACCCTGCGCAGTTAAACGCGTACCCACGCGATGCATTATCACGGCAAACTGAAAATTACTGAGCAACTCATAATAATCCAGCTCTGCAGCACTATGGCCACTGTGCTGCTCCCATAATGCAGTCATCTTTTGCCTATCGGGTAAGCCATCCACTTTGGGTAAACCCAAACCTTTAGTCAGACTATCATCCAATACAAACCACCAGGATAAATCGTGTACCGGATTACCCAAGTGCACCATCTCCCAATCTAACACTCCAATAATATCGGCACTATTTTCTGCAATCATTAAATTGGGTGGTTTGGCATCTCCCCAACATAATGCCAGCGGCTCATTGCTCGGTTGATTATTTTTCAAGTATGCCAGCACCGGGTGTAATTTAGGAAAAGGACGCCCCAAAATTTCAGCCCAAGCTAGAAAACTCTCATAATAAGCTAACTGCTGTTGCAAAGGCGTCGCAAATGTTTTGTTATCCCACAAGTCAGCAAATCCCAGCGGCTCCCAATCAACCTTGTTAACGGCCCCCATCTGCGCAATGGCATTCTCCCATATAGCACCACACACCTGCGGCGACTCTTGTGTCAACCAGCCTTCCATTTGATAAGGAGGGTTATCGGCCATATAACGGCCATGCAGACGCTCCATAATAAAAAACGGCTTACCAATGACACTGGTATCCATTTCCATCCCGAGCGTAGTCGGCACCTTGACCGGCGTGTTTTGTAAGCGCTGCATCGTGCGGTACTGCAATGGCAGGTCATACTCGGGAAAGATCCCTTCGCCACTGGCCTCCAAGCGGGCTACCAGCGCTTGCGTTTGGCTAGCGCCCTGCTCCGTCCAGCTGATATCAAACAACAAGGTTTCATTCGAGGCTCCCGCCTCTGGACTGGTGAATTCTGAAATCGTTAGCCCCTCGCGCTCAGGGTGCCGGGCTGCCAGCCATTGCTGTAATTTGCCACGCAGTTGTTCTTGTTCTGCCATTAGTGAGATTCCTGTAGTTGTATAGCGCCTATTATTGATTTAAAAACCTAGCCAAAAGCATAGTAATCACTATGATTCTATCAGTGGCAAAATATTACGCCATTACCAATTGGTTAGCTTAGTGCTCATTCACCAATACTATTTTGCCTAACACGGCTGCACTGTCTATTCTCCGGTGCGCCTCTGCCGCCTGATCCAGCGGCAAGCGATCAGCAACCGCCGGCTTTAACTTACCGGCTTTCAATAGACTAAACAAAGCCTGCACATCATCCTTAAATTGTTGCGGGTGCTTTGCCCGGCGGGTATGAATATTGTAAAACACAGAATCTTTGCCATCAGGGAGCAACTTCCATAACAGCATCAACTTGGCAAAACCCAGCAACAAACTAGGCAATTTTTCCTCACCGGTCGTCAACTGCATCGCTCCAAAGGCAACCAATACACCACCGCGCTTTAAACAACTATAGGAACGTGACCAGCTGCTACCCCCAGCGTATCAAAGACCGCATCAACACCACCGGCAGATAATTGCTTAACGCGTTGCTCAACATCTTCACTTTGGTAATCTATATGAGTAGCGCCATAACTTTCCACCAAAGACTTTTTAGCTGCCGATGCAGTACCCAGCATGTGTAAACCCAATTCTTTACCCAATTCCAGCAAAGCCGTGCCTACTGCACCACCAGCAGCATGCACTAAACATTGACTGCCGGGTTTAAGTTCTCGTATGCGCGTAAGCATTTGGTAAGCGGTGGTGTAGGATAAAATCATACACACAGCCTCAGCCGGATCAAGACCGTCAGGGGCTAGCACCACCTGCTCGGCATCAACACACAAGAACTCGGTATAACCGCCAATTACTGGCATGTCGGCTACAAATTGCCCGACGGTTACATTGCTGACATTAGCTCCTACCTTATCCACCACTCCGTACCAGTCATAACCCAGAGTGAAGGGTGGCTTGTCCTTAACATCCACATACTGCCCCTGCCGAATTATTGTATCGGTAAAGCCGGTACCGGCTGCTAACACTTTAACCCTCACCTGGTTATCCGTAGGCTCGGGCAGCTCCGGCTCTAACACGACCTGTAACTTTTCCGGCCCACCAAACGCAGTGATGATGACATGCTGATAAGACATAACAAACTCTCCAAAAAATAGTTGTGCGACTATACAACAGCACCACAATAGATACGCTCGGGTTAAAGCATTGTAATACTCTGCAGCGGGCAAAACAGCATCTGCTATCAACCCCCATCAGCCTGGACTGAGATTATTTCCCTCTATATTGCTTGCCAATAAATGACTAACAAAAACGCATAGGTTCGGCCTTATCGATATTTTGGGATGGCGGTAGACACCTACCCTAAACGTGACGACCTGGTCTGAGACGTGTCACCGTTGTAACTTTGCAGAAATGGAAGCAGACCCTATCAACCGCTCACCCTTTATCTGTACAAGGAAGCGTCAAATTATCACGTTGCCATTAATACTTACCATTCCGATTGTATAAATAGAAACGCTATAGGGAAGATTAAAAATTGATGACCGATAGAACTATGACAGATCGCGGCTCAGGCACGATAAATTCAGGAGGTGGAAATTTACTTGCAGGAATAGAAACGGCGGTCAAATCCCACTCCGGTGTTTACCACTGCATTATTGCTGGGTGACCGATGAAAAATGAAGCAGAAATCAGTCATTGTTACCACAGGTTTTTTTATTAATCCAAATTTGCAGATATTTATTCTGGATAAAATCAATAAAGCCACTGTCACGCATGGCTTTAAGCTCTTTATCAATCAATGGGAGATAGCGGGCAGCCGTACTCTCCTTTTTCACTACAAAATAAAATTCACGATAAAAGTCATGGATCTCAATAGACTGCAAACTATCATTTTTAATAAAGTCACGCTGTAGCAAATGAAATTTATGCGTCCCCATAATAATGTAGTCATAATTACCCAACTCAAGTTGAGTAATAAGCTGATGCTTATCATTGCCTTGATAAACTGCCACATTCCAACCATATTTTTTAATCAACTGCTGGCGGTTTTCTCCCAACTCCATTGCCACACCGTTAAGGCCAGAGACATTTGCCAGATCTTCACTGAATTTACTTTTATGCTTTTTAAGGAAGACAATTGACTCTTTGATCATAGCGACCGGCTCGTTACTAAATAAAAAGTCGCTACCCAGCGAAATCCTTGGCAACGCTTTCAGCGCATCCACTTCACCATTGTTAATTTGTGAAATCACCGTTCGATAGGCACTTTCGCTTACTGGTATCGGTTTATCAAAGGTAATTGCAACCCCCGCTTTCGTAAAAGCTCTTTCCAGCACCACTCGATTGGCCCCGGTTATCTGACCAGAACAGGAGTCCACCCAACTGTGTGGCGGCTCATCGTAGGCAACATTGCCACCAATGATTAACGCTTCACCTGCAACCAAGGTCGGTGACACTACAATGACGCACAGGCTACCAACCAGGACCACCGCCTTTAATGTGTCTTTCAGTAACATTATCTTATTTCTCAATAGTGGGTTAACGCTGGAACCTATAGCCATATTGACGTCAATATTTCCGCAGTATATATCACACTATTACCACTTCACACTTGTCATAGGCCATTATTGATTCTGCTGGGTGCTGACAGAAGCCAATAGATAAATATAATGGAGGATAAAAATGAATGGGGAGCAGGGAAAGAAATGATAGCAGTGAACGCTGTCCAGAACGGGATTAAAAAGCGATTTAATCAACAGCGCAACAATATTTACTAATAAAATCGCCTATCACCTCAATTGACTCTATGTACTACAGGTTGCGAAATAGGCGATTTTCTGCGTGCATACTCTGGCACAGATTTAAATATGTGCCACATTGCCAAGCAGGCCAAGCTAATTAATTTACTTCATAAACCAGCGGCCATACCCTATCCAACCAGTCGCAACCTAACCTCTTGAAACAACAAGCCTGTCATTTTTTCAATCTCTGTAAGAATTTCAGGTTCAACAGAGTGTAAGAAGGTATCATACTGGCGTGCGATATCGGTACTCTCTGAACGGTTACAGTAACGAATTAACGAATTCAGTTCTTGCTCGTTGCTCAAGCGGTATTTTTTGCCGGTTTTAGACGCAACGATGACACTTAAACGATAGAGATGAAAAATGCTGTTTTGAGAAAATACGAGTTTCATAGGGACTTCCTGCTTTCACTACAGTTGAGTAGATAATAAGTATGCATAGGCTCTCATATCAGGTACAGCAAAAATGTCCTTGCAAGGCACCGCGCAGTAGAAAATGGGATAGCACTCACACAACTATCAAAACTGCATCACCTTTAACTGAAGCCTCGTCGTTTTTTGGGCTGGGTTCTTAGGCAATTCATTGTATAGCTCTTCGTTGTTCTCCACGCTGCAATTCTAATCACTAGGCGCAAAGCAGCTAACTATAGCGTCTGGCTTAGGTACAAATATGTGGCTGCTAGCGAGAACCTAAAGTTAACGGGCTGTCCCTGACTGGAGGGATTACGTGCTGTGAACATAAGCCAGGGTATCCTAGCCACACACTGATACTCTTTTACACACCTATCGATGCAGAATTGCAAATAATCATCTTCAATACTACAGTTCTTTACTAAGTTCAGTATAGTAAAGCGATTGTTTGTATTGTGCTGCCAGCAAGGATTCAGGTCATACCCAACCATTACGGACAACTTGTGAGAGTTATATATTATGTATAAAACGATTCTTTGTGCAATTGACGCAACTAGCGAAGGAAAAGAGGTTCTGGCAAAAGCCTCAAAACTCTCCAAGCTTTGTAACAGTAAACTTATCGTGATCCATGTGATTCCCTACTCTATGCTTCCAAGGGATTATCAAAAAGAGTTAACGGAAAAAATCTCTCCCAAAATTGATAAGCTTGCCAGTGCTTTTGGTGTACCCAAAAAGAATCAAATTATTAAGGTGGGTAAGCCTTATGATCACATTTGCATGCTTGCCGAGAAGAGAAAAGCGGATTTAATTATTTTAGGGACACATTCCAAAAAAGGCATTCAAGCACTGCTTGGCTCAACAGCTAATGGCGTGGTGAATTATGCAAAATGTGATGTCTCGCTAGTAAAAATTTGTTGAATCAGTGCATGCGCTGCCAGCGCTTTGGCAGCCTAGTCTTATTAATTAAATAAACACCGCACGAAGCAGCTGATGCAAAAGTGCCCGGAATTTTTCCAGTTGCACATTATCACTAACGTCATACTCGCGCTGCTTGCCTAGCAAATGGCTTTCATTGACATAATGCAGAATTCCTCCGGCTAAAATTTGCAACAAATGCTGTGGCTCAACTGCCGCGACCTCACCTTTTGCCTGCGCCTCACGAATCGTGGTATCCCACAACGCGAGCGCAGTACCGGAGAAGCGGATAGGATCCAAATCGCTAGGATATTGATCCGCGATATTACGCATAATAAGCTGCCCGGCAGTGGGCCGCGACACTTGAAAATCCAACCAACTATCTAAAATCGTGATTAATTTTTGCTGACTATTGTTGATACCACTAAGCCTTTGCTCAGTAAGCTCTATCATCGCTCGATAGACTCGCGCCTCTACGGCTTCATAAAGCTCCTGCTTACTCTTGAAGTAATACACCAATGAAGCCCGCCGAATACCTACAGCTATAGCCACATCTTCTAAACGGGAGGCGGCAAAGCTATGGGTAGCAAATACCTCCTCTGCGGCCTGTAAAATTTTCTCTCTGGTCGCATTCCCGCGATCAGTTCTAGCACTTTCCGTCATCAATCAACCTTTTAAAACCTTAATTTTTTTGGTCCCGAAAGATTACACATTGGCTATTGACAAATCTACCTGCACGGAGGTAGATTTGTCAGCCCTAAATTCTACCTGCGAGAAGGTAGAAAATTAATTAATCAGTAAAGGTGCTGCAACCAATGATAACTAATGACAATACTTATACTAAAAAGCGTTCCAGCAGGGCTGCTACCATAGCGGCAAGTGGACTTATGCTAGCCACCCAAGCAGCCAGCTCAGGCGAAATGGTGCTAGAAGAGCTGGTCGTCACCGCCCAGAAAAAAATAGAATCGGTGCAGAATATCCCGGTCTCTATCGCTGCATTTGGTGCCAGCGGTATCGAGAATAAGGGGATTAACACACTGGTTGACTTGCAAGCCAATGTGCCCAATATGCAACTGACACCCCACCCCAATAGCGCCACTACATCAAGGGTTTATATCCGCGGCGTGGGTAATAGCGACGATCAAATCACCCAAGACCCTAGCGTCGCCGTCTATTTGGATGGTGTTTATATGGCACGCAGTCAAGGCTTGGCAATGGAGGTCGGTGATATTGAGCGGATAGAGGTACTGCGCGGCCCCCAGGGCTCCTTGTACGGCCGTAATGCTACCGGAGGCGCGGTAAATTTCCTCACCCTTAACCCCAATCTCGACGCCGTAGAATTCAAACAAGCGTTGACTGTCGGCAATCGCGACCTGTTTCGTAGCAAAACCAGTTTCAGCACGCCGATCAATGACCAACTGGCGGTAAAACTGTCTTACTTGACCGTTACCAAAGATGGCTTTGTCGACAATCTCGGCACTGGCGAGGATCGCTTTGGCGACCAGGACCGCGAAGCCTACCGTTTTGACTCATTGTGGCAGGCTACTGACAATCTTGGCGTGCGTTATACCTATGACCGTTCCGACATTGACGACACACCTGCCTTTATTCAACCGGTCCCCTTATACCCGCAGACAACCCCGCGCGGTAATGAAGGTAATGCAGCAGTTTCCGAACTCCAGGCCAATGCGGTTATCTCCAGTGGCCACAGCATTAATGTAGAGTGGGAAATCAACGACAGCCTGATAATGCGATCAATTACGGCCTATCGTGAATTGGAAAACTACACCTATCAGGATTATATGACCGGCGTGTACGGGCCCTTCCCTATTTTCATTACTAATACCGACGCTGAGCAGGATCAGCTTTCGCAAGAGCTGCAAATTGTCGGTGACGCCCTGGACACCCGCCTAGAATATATCGCCGGTATCTACTATTTCTATGAACAGGGGGAGAGTACGGATCTGACCACAGTACCAGCGCGCAGAACTATTAGTCACCGCGATGTGGAAACTGAAAATCGCGCCTACGCTCTGTTTGGACAAACCACCTATACCCGGAAATTCTGGATGAGCGTTTGCACGTTACTGTCGGCGCTCGGTGGTCACGGGACGAACGCAACGCAGAGATCGCCGAAACCAGCGAATCTCTGGACACACAAATCGTAACGCCCGGCCAACCTGGTACGGGAGATAATGACTTTAGTAATTTCAGCCCCAGTTTTATCGTCGCGTATGATTATAGTTACGATGTTAACCTCTACGCTAAATTTGTTAGCGGTTATAAAACGGGTGGGTTCAATGTGCGCGCAAGCAGTATCGCCAATTTTGAAGCGGGCTTTGACCCTGAAGAATTAGTGTCTTATGAAATCGGCGCCAAAACAACCTGGTGGGATAACCGCTTACGCATTAACGCCGCACTGTTTCAAGCTGATTACGATGATATTCAAATCAATGTGCAATCAGACATTAACGACCCCTCTATCACCGACGTATTAAATGCTGGTAAAGCCAAAATGGCGGGAGCTGAACTGGAAGTCACCGCACTGCTAGTCGAAGGCTTAACCGCAAACCTGAATTACGGTTATACCGATGCCGACTATGAAGAAATCATCGACGCGACTGGTCAGGATATTGCTGATGATTTTCGCTTTACGAATATTCCTAAACACAGTTACAACCTCGATCTGGAATACCAATTTCCGGAATTGTCTATAGGTGACCTGGTAGCAACTATTGGGTACAGCTGGCAGGACGAGAAATTTTCTGGCTCCAGCATCAACCCCGATACCTATATCACCGATGACTACGGCATGCTGAATGCGCGACTTAGCTTATCTAATATTGCCATGCCACAAGGAGATCTACGGATAGCTGCCTGGGGACGCAATCTGGAAGATGAAGAATATTACATCGCGCATTTTAATGCCGGTGTACCTGGCGCAATGTTCGGTGAGCCACGTAGTTACGGTGTAGATATTGTGTATGAGTTTTAATTACATCAGCTGTACATAAGGTCTCATTTAATCGTACAGTCTTTCTGTCCCGCACACGGCAATCACAACGTGTGCCGGGACTTTTTTAAACAACGTTATTACCGCAGCATTAGGATTAGCCCCTATGAATTCAATAGTATCCAGCCCAAACTCCCCGGTGATTATCACTGGCGGGGCATCCGGTATCGGTTTAGCATGCGCCCAGGCACTCGCAGACGTTGGCCGCCCTGTTGCTATTTGGGATTTGGATAGTGAAAAAGTCAACAGCATAGCCAGCAGTATCAAAACCAACACCGGCGTCAACACTTTCGGCTTGGCCGTAGACGTTGCCGACCTCGCACAAATTGAAAAAGGCATCGCGCTTAGCCAAGAGCATTTGGGAACATTTGGCGGACTGGTGCACGCCGCAGGTATAGCTGGTGTTTGTCCGTTAGAACAACTTACTGAAGCAACATGGAACACCGTACTGGATATTAATTTAAGAAGCTGGCCGTTTCTTATTAAAGCTCTACTCAGCGACCTGAAAAAAACAACTGGCGCCAGCGTGGTTAGTATATCCTCGATAAACGCCACCTTAGGTAACGCCTTGAATCCCAGCTACAGTGCATCAAAAGCGGGAATGCTGGGTATTAATAGAGCGCTGGCCGATGATCTGGCCCGCTACAACATTCGAATTAACGCCGTCTCTCCCGGTCAAATTTTAACCCCAATGATTCAACAAGCGATTGATCATGACAGTAGTATCCAACAAGCTTTTGAGCAGCGTATCTTGATGGGGCGCCTGGGCAAGCCCAGAGAAGTCGCTACTGCGGTTAGATTTTTATTGTCTGATGAAGCGAGCTATATCACAGGCACGGAACTGGTGGTTGATGGCGGTAATATTTCTTCGCAACGCTAATGCCAAGGCAGAATACCGTTATTCAGGAGGCTTGGCTGCGCTCCGAGAGCAAACAAAAATCCTTATGATTAACTACATGCTCGGCAAAACCTGCACCCGCCTCCGAGTAAAAATTAAATGCAATAACGCCCAATGCTTTTAATTCTTCAAGATTGTCATCAAATTTAGCCACCGCAGCAATAACTCCGTCATAGCCAGACTCTCTCAATAGATTGGTCACCAGCACAGTTTCACGATGATTACTTAACGCCAGAAAGATCTGCTTTACCTGACTGATAGACAGGCGCTGCCATAAATCACGATCACTGGCATCACCGACTAACACCCGTCTACCTACCTTGGTATGTTCTTTAACTTTAACTAAACTCTCTTCAAAACCAACCAGTGTATCGTTATATCCCGCATGTAAATAATCATATACACCGGTACCCAAACGCCCCATTCCCATTACCAGAATTTCAGCGTTACCAATATCAATTGGGCGCTGCTCAGCTACACGACTGCTGGTTTCAAAATGCTGTAGCTGCTTGGTTAAACCCGCATACAACTTATCGCTTTGCACATTAATCAAAGAACTTAAAATAAAACTTAATGATAATGAAAGCGCTAATATTACTACCCATGTGTCAGGCAATACGCCTTGCTGCATGGCAATAGCAAGCACAATGAGGCCGAATTCGCTGTAATGATTAAGTGCGAGCGCACCAAAAAAAGAGGTTTGTGCACGCAATTTAAAGCGGGTAAACAACACAAAAAACAACGTGGGCTTCAACACAACAAACACCAATAGCATCAAGGCCATCAACCACGCGTCGCCAGAGGGAAGTCCATACTGGCCAATCGACAAGAAAAATCCAATCAGCAAGACATCCTTGATCGTCAATAACGATTTAGCTAATTCCTTGCCTTTATCCGAACTGGCCAATACTGCACCAATAAACAACGCACCTAAATCACCTTTTAAACCTACAGCCTCAAACAAACCGTAGCCAGCATAGGCAATGGCAAATCCGGCAAGCACCAACAGTTCTGAGTGCCCACAACGACGTAAAAGATCAACCAACAAACTTTTAGCTGGAATTAGCAGTAACACTAATGGCGCGAACATTGAGGGTGTGGTTCCGGAAATCATCGATAAATATGCGACAGCAAATATATCCTGCATAACCAATACGCCAATCGCCGCCTTACCATGCAAGGAAGCCATCTCACCACGGTTCTCCAGCACTTTCACGGCAAACACGGTAGAAGAAAAGCTCAAAGCAAAGCCAATAGTTAAACTCTGCTCCATACTTAAACCGGCTACCAATGCCCATCCCATGCTTTTAAGTGCAAACAGTAAAGCGAAGCACAGTACGATCAACAACGACATATGAATACAGGTCACCGCCCATACAAAAGGTCGTAACAGCGTTTGTAATTGTAATTTCAAGCCAATACAGAACAACAGTAACGTAACGCCAATGCTTACCAGTGGTTTGAAATCAATTTCAGTGATCTCTGGCCAAAATTGCTGCAGCGGGATTAAGGTAAACCCTGCGACCAAAAAGCCGACCATGGGAGGCAGGTTAACGCCTCGCGCCAGCACGCCTGCCAGCAACGCTAATATGACTACAATTACTTCAACCACAGAAAGCCAGCTCCAAAAACATTATTAATATTTCAAAGCACACTACACTATCTCTCAGGCTATGCAAAAAATATTTACTACTCTCCCTGAAACTGGAATATTAGAATAGATGCACTACTCCGAGAATACTCAGCAATGACAGATAATCAGTACGAAGTAGTCGTGATAGGCGGCGGCATTCACGGCGCAGGTGTTGCACAAGCTGCCGCTGCCGCGGGTTATAAAACGCTTATTATAGAGCACCAATATTGGGCAGCAGGGACTTCCAGTCGCTCCAGCAAATTATTACATGGTGGCTTGCGGTATCTTGAAACAGCGCAACTGGGGCTGGTCAGAGAAAGCCTGCAAGAACGCAACCGGCTATTACGACTGGCACCATCATTAGCGCATCCTTTGCGTTTTCATATACCGGTATACTCAACAACTACACGTAGGCCCTGGCAACTATTTTTTGGTTTAACACTCTATGCCATCCTTTCAGGGTTTACTTCAATGTCACGGTTTAGCTGGAGCACCCCGCCCCCGCCTGGTTTAAAAAAGAAAGGACTAAAATCGCTATTTAGTTACAGTGACGGCCAGACAAATGATACGCAGCTAACACAGGCGGTTGTAGATTCAGCGCAAGCACTAGGCGCGCAAACTTGCTGCCCGGCAACAGTGACTGGAATTGAAAAGTACAGTGATGGTTACCAACTAATGATAAAGGAAGGCGAAGTCCTTAACCAAATCCAGAGCAGCTTTGTGGTCAACTGTAGCGGCCCATGGGTCAATCAAGTACTAACATCCGTTACCCCTTCGACTGAACAGCTAGCATGCGAACTGGTTAAAGGTAGCCATTTAATTTTACGCGAAAGAATATCAACAGACGCTTTTTATCTAGAATCGCCACAGGATCAACGCGCTATTTTTTTACTGCCCTGGGGTGAACATAGCTTGCTGGGCACCACTGAACAAAACTTTAACGGCGATCCAAAAACTGTGGCGGTATCTGAGCAGGAACGGGAATATCTATTAACCACTGTGCGCTATTATTTTCCAGACAATAGCTTCACCGTTATCGATGAATTTGCTGGTATACGGGTACTACCCATTGGAAGGTCACCCGCGTTTTCTCGTCCTCGGGAATGTATTCTGCACACTGACAGTCACCACCCTTGTTTACTAAGCTTATATGGTGGCAAGTTGACCACCTATCGCCATACTGCTGAAAAAGTCATTACCATCATTAAGGCACAACTAGGAAAACGGACGGCAGTTGCCGATACTAAAAGTTTGCACCTGGTATAACATAGCCAAAGTCCTAAACGCTTAAAATGATAAGACAGCGTTCATCCTAAACAGAGTACTGTGGTATTGACAAAAAATAGCTGACAAACTCACAACTAACACCAACCTCAATGAGTGTATTTAGATACTTAAAGCAGGCAGCGATACTAAGATACCAAGGTCGGCCTGGCTTTGTTAAGAATCACTGTAGCAATCAAAATTATTGTAATACACCTTCAATTAATACATTCCTACCTCGAGCTTCACGCGCTGGAACACCATTATTAATAGTCCTCCAACTGGATGCTTCAGTCGATCTAAAAGCTCCACCATTACCTCTGGTTGTGGACGCAGAGTCTCTTTCAACTGGCCATAAGAAACCAATATTTTCTGTTTCAGGATCAATTATCGAAAGCCAGTAATCGCCTGGGGTAAGAGTAAAGATAGTACTGTCTTGAAATGAAAACTCGTAGACTGAACCAAATGCTGAAGAACCTAACAGGGAGGCGCTCGCCAAAACAACCGCCTCTGCCACCGGGCTATCAGAAGGGAGTATATCGCCAGAGTGAACCCTGACAATAAATGTTGCCACTTGTCCATCAAGCGTTGAACTATTTTGTGCAATGCCAGCCCAGCTTATAGCATTGATAATAGTACCGCTATCAATTGAAAAATAACTTGAGTATTGCTCTCCAGATACACTACTAACGTTATAAACATTCCCTTCAGACCCATCAATGGGGTCATAATTATCTAAAATAATATATCTATCGTTTTCTTCTGCCGTGACAGTCTCTTCAGCCTCGTTCTCAGTAGGAGCGGCAACTGGTTCATTGCCACCACCGCCGCCACCGCCACCGCCACAACCTGTAAGACTGAATAAAGTAATGGCTGTGAATACTGCAGTTAATTTAAGGAACATCGATACTTCTCCTAATTTTAGTGATTATTATAAATTCTATGAAACAAATACTGGCAACAATGACTACGAGCAAAGACTCAAGCGCATGCATACACGCCTGGTGCCTGCTTTCGAATGGACCTCAATGAAATTAATATTTACTGGGCATGGATCATCACAGGTAATTACGCATGGCCACCTTGAATACAATGCGAACTAAACAACGAGAACAATCACGCTATAGCGTTTATGAAGGCTACACATTCGCCGCATTTGACCACGGCATGATGTTAATAACGATTACATCAAAATTACTTTTTCGCATCTTCAGCTGCAAATTCTGCATAAGCTTGCGCTGTACCTTCGGCCATTTTATCGCCATCAAAAGGAATCGACATTTCCGGCGTAAACTCCAGTACGATTCGCTCCGGGGTATCAAGAAAACGAATAAACATAGCCGGATCAATACCACTAGTGAATGCATTATCTTTATCCTGGCGAGCTTCTTGTTGCATACCCGCAGCAAGTAACCCGTACATCCATAATTTCGTCTTCTGATCATCATGTATTACCGTATGCCCTTTATAGGTGACAGTTTTACCGCCACCCATTGGCGTGCCTTTACTGGTAATAACAATCGATGAACGCCCATCTCTGGCGATCGCTTTGATTCGAACTCGCTCTCGGGTCGCAGTCATCCAGATTTTGCCATCAACCGGAACGTAGGCAGTAGTAACCCCAAGAGGATGCCCTGCTTTATTTGCCCAGATAAAAGTACACTCACCACCACTATTAACTAATTCCTGCTCACGGTCAGGGTCTAATCGATAGCGTTTAACGTCATCATAATTTACAGCTTGTTCTGTCATAGTAATCTCGATATATATTGTTGTTAACTGAGGTATCAGCCATTCCAGGCAAGGAGCATAGGCTGGCACCACTAGTTTGATAAGAATTCAGCAATTTATGGCAAGGATCCCATCAATGCAACCGTCAAAAGTTCTATTAAGGCCAGTAGCAACCAAAGCTGTTCGGTGCGTAAAAACTACTCAATTTTAATGCAACGCCTACTGGCTAATAAAACTAAGCTGTTATCAACTGCGACCAAAGGGAACCAATGGCTGCCCGCAACTCTTCTAACACCGCACGCTTACCGCTCAGTTGTAATGACCTGACCAACTGATCCAATGTACGCCCTTGTAATACACACTCAATCAATATTCGTCGCTGCAATGTAGACAAGTTTACGCCCCACCCCTCACCTACAATCGAAACACATAGCAACTTCAGCAGCGCTGGTAAACACATATCATATTGCCGGTAACCTTTGGCAAATGCTTCGACATCCATCCAATCCTGCTGGTCGAGTACCATGCCGCTATCCAGCCCGCGTAGTAACTGCTCTACGACAGTAAAATCTACCGTGTTAAATCCTCTGGCTAGCAATAATGGAAACTGCTTACCAAAACGATCACGAAGATTCAGTAGCATGCTCTGGGCATCCTCCGACAACGCAGATAACACCAGCGCCGAGTGGCAACCGCTACTCGCGTCGCGGCTCACACCCAAGCGCACTGGCACACAACCAACACTGTGCCAAAACGCTAATACATCAGCAGTAGCAGAAAAGCTTGAACCGATAAAATCCACCCCGGCGTTACGCGTATGATCAATCATTGCGTTAAGTAATTGCCGGCCAATACCTTGACGTTGCGCCTGCGGATGCACAGCAATACGCATAACCCGCTGATAAGTCATTTGCGCGGCCTGCGGAAAACCGGCATGTACAGAGAGGCTTTGCGCTAATAAATGCCCTCGTGGCCGACGCGCTCCTTGATAAACTGCCTGCGACAAGGCTTCTTCAAAACCGCCTTCACGAGCTAACAGCGCTGCCGCTACAATATGTCCTCGAAAACGGCTAACCCAAATCGAAATGTTAGGGCCATCCAATAAATTTCTTAAATCATTGGGCGTTGTTTGGTAATGAGCCTGAACTAATAAACCAAATAATTCGTTTAAACTCTGATGATCAGTAAGCAAATCATCGCGGTTGATTGGCTCAATAACACATCGTTGAGGTACTAACCCCGCCAGCGCCGTTAACGGCACAGCTTGCGCATTTAATAGCAACGCCTCAAATAAAAATTGTTCCAGCGGATCATCCTGCGCCCAGCGTATCGGCTGATTCAACTCTAACGCTTTCCATTGCGGGCGAAGCTCGGTCAACGTTTGCTTGAATCGAATATCAAAGCCCCTGCCTGTTCCTTCATAGCCATGAACTGTGGTTGCAAAAACCACTCGATTATAGTGCCGTAACATGGCTTCAAGCATGGCTGCCGGAATAGCCGCAGCTTCATCTACTAACAATAAATCGGTATTGGGCTTATTGCTGATGAGTTCATCAGGGCGGCGAAAATCAATTGAGACTGATGATAATTAATACTGTTTTTATTCGCTGAATCGACACCAAGCAACCTGGAGACTTGATCAAACAGTGCCACCACCGACTGACGACTGGGGGCAGTAACAGTAATGGTTTGAATGCCCTGTTCTAATAATTCTGCAGCGGCAATTCCTAGAGCTGAAGATTTACCACGACCACGGTCGGAGCTAATCACTAGTGGCCGCCGACTGTGCCCTCGTTGAACACTCATGATTGCAGCCACTGCCTGACTTTGATCGGCAGTTAAACAATGATCGGGGGATGCTATAAGGGGAGAAGCCGTCTTAACGGGAATTTTTTGCTGTGGTACTGCCTGTCCCTGCTCAATTAATAGCAACGCTTTATCCGTCGCAATATAGTGCTGTAAACGCGCTAAAAAACGCGCATTAATGTGTTCAAGGGTATAGGGATAAACTAATAAACGCTGGTACTGTGGATCAAGGAAGGCTGTTAATGAGGATAATGTGGGTAGCAGCAATATGAATAAACCCCCACCAGCAATAGCACCGCTGCTAGCAGCCAGGGCATCAGCATCAATACCGGACCAACCATCATAAATCAGTAATTCCACTTCCTGACCGAGTAACTGTCTGGCTTTGGATGAGGGCATTGATTGCAGCTGCGGCAGGTTTGGTTGTTCGCCTATCCAGACCAATTTTGAAGAGACTATAGTTTCTGCGGCTTCCGCTAAATACTCAGCGATCACCGCAGATGACCACTCTTTATCGCCAGCAAGCACTAGTAAACGCCGTTGGCGACTGACTTCAGCGGCGGATTTTAATAATTGTATAGCCGATACTATCGCAGCGTTATCTGGCAAGATTGTCACTTAATCCATAGTTCGTTGGTGAACGCAAGATTAACAACCCCGACTCAATCCCGCCAGCCTAATTGCCGCGCTTTTCAATTACCAACAGCAAAGCACCCACATCAACACCAAACTTGCTCATTCTGGATTCATTCAGCAGCACTGTCGGCGACACTAAATACATACGATCATCAATGGTGATATCAATTGTTCCATCGTTATAGGGCACTCGTAACACATACTCCAGAAACATACTGTTCCCGGCGACAGCAACTACTGACTCCCCACCACATCACCGGCGGTACCAATATAACGATTATTACCAGCAGGCGTTAAAGTCCATACCCGACGCTGCTGCTCACCATCATCAAAACAAAATCCTCTTCCAGAGTACCCACCCCATCCTGCCAATAGGCTTTTATATCGGCATTAAACGTGCGAATCACTTTGCCGGACCTATCCTTAACTACACCATGAGCTGTTAATTGCCCATCAAAAAATTGTTCTGCGCTTAACACCGGCCGCATTGATTCATAGTCAGAGACTGTTACCGAAGAGCAGGCGGCTAGCAATGCGACAACCATTACATAGCAAGTAAGACTTAATTTATTCATCACAATAATGACCCAACGTTATTAAACATAAAAACTATACGTCGCAGCTCGCGAAGATGGATTGCTAGGCAGCAGATTGATCCAGATACAAGACAACCAACATCGTCGCCAATATAAGCACCGTCAGAATCCAACGAGCACGGATACAATGCTTGCAGGGTGGCTTTTTTGCAACCCCTCGATATTTGGATGTACTCATGAGTATCCCTCAATGAACACCAACATATTTGCCCACTGCCAATCTCTGGCAGCTGCAATCATTGCTGATAATAGTTAACCGTAAACTCCGATAGGTCTAATCCTGACTTATACTTTAATAATTTCAGCATACAACTCAGGCCTGCGTCCTTGTTGTAAGTCAAAACCAATCAAGTCCTTATTCCTTGAACGCTCAGGATAAACAGTTTTACTGATATAACAGTCGCGATCATAGGGCGCCTCAACTGGCCAAATAGGGTTCAAGTCCCTAGCCCGTAAAGGGATTGATTTTGACATCGGGTTTATTAATCCACCGCGCTTAATCGCTGCATCAAACCGTGAGGCAGATAAAATACTCACACGGTTTTCAGCGGCCCGCTCCGGCATCGACAAACGCGGCTCCCAATCAAAGTTCCAGGCAGTGGGGTGTAAAATAATTTCTGCTCCCTTTCTGGCCAGCACGGTAGCGACTTCAGGGAATACTGCATCATAGCCGAGCATAAAACCTACTCGCCCGATTGCTGTATCAAATACAGGCAAATCATCACCGGCGCTGCACCAGACGCGATAACTTTGTGGTATATGGGTTTGCTGGTAACTGCCAATAACCTTACCTTGATCACTGATTAGTATCGCCGTGTGTTTTGCGCCATCATCCTCGGTGACGATCGATGCGGCGACATAGACGCCTAATTTTTTACAGTGCTGCATAAGCTCAGCTTGAAAATCAGCAGATAACTCCAGCGCCTCAGCCGTATGGTTAGGTATCCAGCCACGATCAAAAATGCACAATTCCGGCAGCACAATTAAACGGCTATCATTTTGCGCGGCATCGGCAATCAAATCCAAAGCTCGATCCATATTGTCCCTGACCGGACGATCACTGCGCATTTGCACAATAGCACTTTCAATTGGTGGTTTAGCACTGCCCTCAAAAGTAAACGCCGGCCCGGCTACCGCGGCATATAATTCAGGTCGCCGATCAGTAATTAAATGTCCATCCAACCAGCTTTTATTATCTGCGTCAGCAACATCAATGTCCGCAAAAATCAACCCGGCCTGGTGGGTTTCAAATTGCGCCAATGACTGGCCTTGTGGATCGTATATGCAATTTTCACCCAAGGCGGTGATTAAATGTTTAGGGATACCGACTTGATCCGCCAGCGGCTCTACCACTTCATCAACACAAATATAGCCGACCTTACCTGACGCAATCACCCAGACATGATTTTCTGCAGCACGCACTGGAATATGAAAATAAGGTTCATCCAATGCGCAGGAATTGTGGCTATTGGTAATAATTTGAGCGCCTCTTAAGGCTAAATTCCTTGCCGCCTCTGGTGGGACTCCTTCGAGACAAGACATCATCCCGATACGACCAATGTCAGTTTCAAAAACCTGCCCTTCTTGAGTAGCCCTCGCTAAGTTTTCAGCCTCGCCACCCATTAATATTTGCTTGTCATTGCTACCGATCAATCCACCATCAGCGCCAATGAGAAAATTACGAATATACACTGTGGGCGCTTGCTCGCCTCGAAAGGTACTGTTAAACACCACAAAGATCTTTCGTTGCTTGGCTTTCGCCTGAATCGCCTTTAAATAATCACTGCCATCGGTCAGTGCCACCTGCCAGGCATGGTCTTTATCACCATAAAAACTGGTATGGTTACCAAACTCTGGCCCCACCACAAGCTTCGCACCACCATCCGCAGCATCATCAATCAATTGCAACCAAGTAGCGAGATTGGCGCCCACATCATTACCGGTACGAAACTGGGTGCTTGCCACACGTAACTTTGCCATAAGAAATCCTGTATCTATTCAACTGCTATGCTGAGTCATTAAAATGAAAACAGATTTAACGATGACACTAAGGTCAAGTCAATCAAGTGACTTGTGAACAAACAAATCTTAACTAATCCATAAGCTAAATAGACACGTAAGAGTCAATACTTATGTAATTCATAAAAAGGAACCCAACCATGAATGCTATCAAGCATGCTCTATTGACTCTATTGCTGATATCAAGCGGCTCTACAGCATTTGCTAACTGTAACTCATTGCTTGACTACGACACTCGTAAATTGCGATCAGAGGAATCTATCAATCTATGCGATGCTTATGCAGGAAAGGTCATCGTCATGGTTAACACGGCTAGTAACTGTGGTTTCACCCCTCAATTTAAACAACTGGAACAATTACACCAACAATATAAAGACCAAGGTCTGGTAGTGCTGGGGTTTCCCTCCAATGATTTCCGGCAAGAACATAAAGACGAGGCAAAGACCGCAGATGTTTGCTACATCAATTACGGCGTTACCTTTCAAATGCTGAGCACCTCCAGTGTCAAAGGCGACACGGCCAACCCGGTGTTTAAAGCATTGGCAGAACAAACCGGATCCGCTCCACGCTGGAACTTTAATAAATATGTCGTTAATAAAGACGGTCAAGCCATTGCTACCTATGGATCAAGAGAACTACCTTTAGGCGGCGATCTTGAAAAAACCGTTAAGCAAGCACTTGGCATCTAAGCGGCCTGAGACTGTCGTTTATTTTTTGTCCGATTCAACCCGCCATACATGGTTCATACCTCACACATAACCTGCCGCCGGTTTATCATGTTATGATAACCGGCCTTTGCACCTACCGCTGTATCCAGTAAGCTTTTCAACTGCCAAAGATAATAATTAAAAGACTGTGTATTCATGAGCAATCCTGCTAACGCCAGCACCTTGCCCGCTAAATTTCTCAGTGGCTCGATCATACGCCATATCTGGGTAATGACTACGACAAGTGCACTGGGTTTGGTAGGCGTATTTCTGGTTGACCTGGTCGACATCCTATTCCTCAGTATGCTCGATAACGATGATATTATTGCCGGCGTTGGCTTTGCTGCCAGCCTGTCATTTTTTACAGTCTCGCTCAGTATTGGCATCACCATTTCAATGGCGGCACTAGTCTCGCGAATGATCGGCCAACGCAATGTCGAACAGGCGCGCCGCTACGTTGTTAATGTTGCAACGCTTGCGCTGCTACTCACCAGTGTACTGGCAGCGATTATTTGGGTGAACTTGCCACTACTACTAGGTTTGCTTGGCGCCAGCGACGGTGCGCTGGATGTTGGCGTCAGCTACTTACAAATACTACTTCCGTCACTCCCCATTCTAGCCACCGGTATGGCTATGTCGGCCGCATTGAGAGCTGTTGGCGATGCCCGCCTATCAATGCTGACCACTCTAAGTGGCGGCGCCGTTAATGCGGTACTGGATCCGATTTTTATTTTTGCTCTGGCCTGGGGAGTTGAAGGTGCAGCAGTTGCTTCTCTGATAGGTCGTATAGTAGTACTGATATTAGCTTTTTATGGCGTAACCAATAAGCACAAGCTAATGAAGCGATTTGTATTAGCCGATTTTTTTGAAGATCTAAAACCCATTTTCAAAATTGCGGGGCCGGCTATGCTCACTAATATGTCAACGCCCATTGGCAACGCGATTGTGATTAAAGCAGTGGCAACCTATGGCAGCGCTTATGTTGCAGGTTTTGCGATTGTCGGTAGAATTTCCCCCGTCGCATTTGCGTTGGTTTTTTCACTGTCTGGGGCGATTGCGCCTATCATCGGCCAAAACTTCGGCGCCTATAACTTTGACCGTATTTACCGAACCCTTCGCGACTCGTTGTATTTTAATATTGCCTACGTCTCTCTAGTGTCATTGTTTTTATTCATACTTCAACAACCGATTATTGATTTATTCAAATTACAGGGTGAAGCCGCGCAATTAATGGAGTTATTTTGCACCTGGCTCGCCATTACTTTTATGTTTAACGGCGCCCAATTTATTTCCAACGCAGCGTTTAATAATCTAGGGAAGCCCATGTATGCGACCTGGTTTAATGTTGGCAAATCCACCGTAGGCACCCTGCCCTTTGTCATTGTCGGTGGTCAATTAGCACAAGCTAATGGCGTATTGATAGGTCAAGCTGTAGGCGGCATGCTATTCGCAACTGCAGGGGTTTGGATGGCGTTTTGGCACCTCCAGCAATTGCGTAAAGCTCACCAACGACAGCATTCGTCGCAATCGTTGTAGCTGCGACGTTCATCGCCAACACCGCACTGGCGAGCGAGCTGCAGCTCAACCAAAAAGAATGACGCTACCAACACACTCGCGTAAAACATAAACAGCAGTTAACTTGCAACTTGTAGAGCTCCTCACTATATTAAATCTACCTGCGGCTAAACAAACCCACCGGATTGCCTTTATTGGACTTCAACACTAAACGCTGGATTTTTTACTGCCATAAGCACAAGATCATATTCAAGGACGCGTATGTTACGAGTCGCAATCAGTCTCCTTTTTTCAGCTTGTACACTAGCTCATGCAGAAAATTTCGTTAACAACCAGGCAGACTGCCTTGCACCCTCAGTCATAAAGCTCTCCAGACACCCTGTTATTATTGATCAGCTCCAAATTTTCAATCAGCAAAACAACACTGCCCCCCTTACTATCGATACCCTATGGCCATCACTCGGCAATGATTCAACACTCCTCAAATCTTTACTTGGCAACCCGGTTAGTCGCTTGATCCAGGCTTATATCAATCAAGTTTCCTTAGTCGGAGAAGGCTTTTTAATCGGCCTAAATGGGGGTTTAGTCGCTAGTACTGCTCGTACCAGCGATTATTATCAGGGCGATGAAGCGCAGTTTTTAAAAACTATTAATCTAACAAAAGGACAGTTTCATATTATTAATTCATATCACGATGCCAGTACTGATTCTATTTTGGTAAAGATAGCCGTCCCGGTCTTCAGTAATGACCAGCAACATCCCCACATGGCCATTGGTGTGTTAGTGGTTGGCCTTAACTCGCAGATCATCGAATTCAGAAATTTGTGTGGCAATACTGCGCAATCAAAACCACCCGAGGACTGGCAAAAGCCCTAGATCTAACCTAAACCTTAAAGGTAACTGCGCTTCGACCGATAGAGTTAAATCACACCATCACATCACAATTGATCCATTCTGCATCAAGGAGAATTTATGAACTGGTATCGAAATATGGCTTTTCGCTGGAAAATCAGTCTTCCGATAATACTAGTCGGCTTGATTTTCTGCTTAAGCTCTGGTCTGGGTATTTCAATATCCAAGCAGATATCCCATAACACCGATATCGTGGGCAACGTGTTTCTCCGGCAAATTGATTTATTACTCCAGGCAGATAGAGATCTTTATCAGGCCCTCGTCGCAGAGCGATCGCTGGTCTATATCAATAAGAATGACAGCAGCCAGCGCCAGGCTCACAAAGAAAATCTGGCCCAGACTAAACAACGGTTTAATCAGGCTATTAGCCTGGGTGAACTAGACCCATCAAATAACTATGCAGAACAATTCAACCAACTCTATCAGCAATGGTATAAAACCACTCAAAGTGTGCTTTCAGCGCTGGATGCTGGCAACACTAGTCGAGCGGTACAGATAAGCCAACAAGATAGTACTCGTGACTTCAACCTGCTCCGCGATCTGATTGATGTTATTCAGGAAGCGCAGATAAAAAAATCTGAGTTCTACACCGACAATGCCATTACCAGTGCCAGCAAAGCCAGTATTCAGCTTGTTAGCGCGCTAATTGCCGGTCTGGTGATCTGCCTTGTGATGATTCTATTTGTGCCACCGCTGATCACCAGACCGTTACTGCTAATCGCCAAAAGTGTTGAGGGCCTCGCGTCAGGTAACGGCGACCTCACCACGCGAATTGATGCACCAAGCACCGATGAACTAGGCGCCCTTGCCAGCAAATTTAATTTCTTTTTAGAAAAATTACATATCATGGTAAGTAACACTAAAAGTTGTTCCGAAAGAGTTGCACACTCCTCCGGAGAACTATCAGGTATTTCAACAGCTACCCAGCATTCATTGCAAATTCAAAATGAAGCACTGGAAATGGTAGTCAGTGCTGTTCATCAAATGTCCGCTGCCAATGCCGAGATTTCTGGCAATACCAGCCGCACCGCAGAACAGGCCCGCAGTGCGTCAGAGTTAAGCGCGAAAGGACTGTCCACTGTCAAACAGGCGGTCAGCCAGATCAAGGCAGTGTCTGAACAGGTCAATAGCGTTTCCAACCTTATCAAGGAAGTTGAGCAGCAGGTTGCCGGGGTAACTTCAGTACTGGATGTGATTCGCAGCATTGCCGAGCAAACCAACTTGCTTGCCCTAAACGCTGCTATCGAGGCAGCCAGAGCTGGCGAGCAAGGTCGAGGCTTTGCAGTAGTGGCCGATGAAGTAAGAACGCTAGCCAGTAGAACTCAGAATTCGACCACTGATATTCAAAAAATGCTTGAAGGACTTCAAGTTGGCGTTAACGATGCCGTTGCCGAAATGGAAGTCAGCGCCACCTCCGCAATGGCATCCGTCGATATCGCCAATGAAGCAGGCAGCTCATTGCAAGAGATTAATGCCTCAGTGGAATTAATAACTGATATGGCTCTACAAATTGCCGCTGCAGTTGAACAACAAACCGCTGTGAGTGAAGAGATTAACCGCAACCTAACCGCGATTCATGAACAATCCACTTCCGCTTCGACGAACGCTGAAAACACAGCATTGGCCAGCCAATCGTTAGGTGGCGCATCCAATGAGCTCATGAGCCAGGTCGGCAGCTTTAAACTATAAACACCGGCATGTCGCAAACACTATAAATACTGCTCCGCATGCCAAAAAAAAGACCCCAAAGTTGGGGCCTTTTTTATTAACGTTTGAAAACTGTTTATTTACGCTTTACCGCAACCAAACCAATTAAGGCACTACCAAATAACCAAGCGGCTGCAGGTACCGGTACCGGACTGGCAGTAAAAAGCCAATCACTGTACTGGACATTGACGCAATCGCTCTCGTTGACGCAATCGGTACCATGACGCAACCAACCCCAGCCGGAAATACCGGGCTCACCGCGGTGGCCACTACCCGACTCATCGCCAAAGCGAAATGACATATTGCTACCATCAGCCTTGTCAGCCAGTTCAAAAGTACCCAGTGAGCTCGAAAGGCTACCAAAATTATTGTAATCGGTATCAACACGCACATCGTCCAGACCGCCATCACCAGGTTGACTTACGCCGATTATATACTCGAAATGAATGTCCCAGACCGCAGTGGTACCCACTTGATAGCCGCTACCAATATCCTCACCACCATAAGCGGCACCATCTATAACCACGGTTGTCCCATCATAGGTAAGTGTCATATTACTGAGGGCGTGATCGAAGTCGAAGGTATATTCTTCGTTGCTAGCACCAGTCAGCAAACCATCCAGCCGCAAGCCATAAGCTGGCGGGCTTTCGCTACCGTCTGAGTGATTACCAAGGCTGTAAGTGCCAATACTAATGGCATAAGCAGGCACACTGCATGCCAGTACACAGGCCAAAGCCACTGCCTTGCCAGCAGATTTTTTCTCGAGGTTCATCATCGCACCATATCCATATTATTATTGTTAGCGTCACATATACTGTAAAACCAGTTCAGCAATAGATGAGCTTGAGTGGCTTACTTGGCTTAGGGAGATAGCCTATTGTTATGGCGAACACTACAATTTTTTATTAAATTTATTGTTAGCTCAATCAAAACAACTCAATAAGAATGGGCTGATCAAAAATAACACAAACCGGATAAGCCGCACAAGCTTCTTTTTAAATCAATCAAGCCAAGACCATAGGAAGCTGATGCCACGCTATCACTACTGAATAAATAGCGAGGCTACACGCTGCTCTTGAGGTATCTCCTCCCGCTTAATCGCCGGCTCACCAGCTAACTCCCGGTACAAACGATCAAACTCCAGTGACAACTTATGCGTTGGGTGCAGATACACCAACGGGGTTTGCAATGCATGAGACTCTTTCATTTTAACTGACGACGAAATATAACTAGACAGGATAGGATAACTTTCATTAATTAATTCTGCGACTAAGGATTTAGGAAAACGTGCCTGCTTATTAAATTGATTCACAATAATGCCACCAATACGCAGATCTGGATTGTGATCTTCTTGCAGCTCAATCACATTTTGCATCAAACCATAAAGTGCTTGCCTAGAAAAAGTGTCGCAATCGAATGGGATCAAGACACTGTTAGCGGCTATCAACGCCGACTTACTGTAAAAATTAAATACCGGAGCAGTATCAATATAGATATGCTCGAAGGTTTTATTGAGTTCTTGTAAAGCTTCGCGCAGTTTATAAATTTTGTAGCGCGACTCTAATTCTCGCTCCATCAAATCTAGGGCTGGACTCGATGCCATTAGATACAAATTTTCGAATTGCGTATCCACCACATAATCCATCGGATTTTGCTTTGGAGTGAATAGATCAATGGATTGCTTGAACAGCCCGACGATGGAGCCTTCGCTAAGCATTTTATGGCCCTGATCATGTGCGTAGGCAAGATTTAACGGCTGCTCATGGCCCAGATAATAACTACTATTGGCCTGAACATCCAAATCGACCACCAAGGTTTTAAAACCTCTACTGGCACTAATCGCAGCTAAATTGCAGGTAATACTCGACTTCCCAACCCCACCTTTCTGGTTGAACACTACTCTTATCATTGGCTCAGATCCTTAGCGTTTTATTTTGTGTCGTACTTTTTTAATTATTTTTAACGCCACCGCTGTGCGTTAAAGTAGCTATCAGCTGGCTGGGTATTTTATGCGCTATAGCCTGTCAGGTCGACAGTAAATTGCTGTTTTTTCAATCTTTTTTCCAGTTTCACTCAACTTGGACGAAAAATTGACAGTATCACTTGCACGAATAGCATCGCAATGACGAAACTACTTTCAATTTCGGCTATCATTTCAAGACTAAGCGCCTTACAACTTTCAACTGCTGTTTCAAAAATGCTGACGAAAAATCAGCCAATGCATCATTCATTGTTGAGCCCACTCTATGTATCACCCTGTAAAACAATTAATCGCAGCCGCTACAGGATCAGTAATAACACTGATAATACTCAGTTGGCCACCAAGCAGAGTTGTGCCGGCAACGCCAAGCCCAGCAATTACAGACAACACTCTGCAAGCAAGCCCCGGCAATGGCAACAACCAAGCACTGCAACAAACTGTTATTGACCTGAAACGGCAACTCACTGCAGAGCAACAAATTCGTGAAGCGCTGGAGTATGAACTACAACTGATGGAAGACTTACTCGCCGACATAGATAGAAATACAACACCGCCTGAAAAAACTGTAACGGAAAACTCTCCGAGAGAGCTTTGGTTTAACCAGCAGCGACTGTTAGATCTAGGAATTAACCCAGCAGCCATTAACATCATTAAAGAACTCTCTAATCGGGCCGAGCTGGAAAAACTGGAACTACAAAATCGCGTCGCCAGAACCACTAAAGACAGAGAAGGACGTATAGAAGCGGGGAAACTGTATGCACAGATCAGAGCTATCGATAGCAAACTGCGCGCTGATTTAGGGGAAGTGAACTATGACCGCATGCTTTACGCCTATAAACAAAAAAATCGCGTAGCAGTGTCCGATATATTACCTGACTCCCCCGCTGCTGCTGTCGGCATTCAAGCCGGCGACCTCATACTTAGCTATGCCGGAGAGAAAATACTGAACCCCCAGAGCCTCTACCAGAAAACCAGACAAGGCCAAGCCGGGGAAATGATAAACGTTGAAATACAGCGTGGCGAAGAAGTATTAAGCCTTTATCTAGCCCGCGGTATTTTAGGCGCACGGCTGAAACCTACGACAGGTAAGCCTAACTAGTTCATTACGTTGTCAACTTCACTGAGCGCCCAGCTACAGACTTAAGACTCATGACTAAAGCAATCGTCAAACTCACTATGACACCCCATAAACCGGAATGAATACCCAGCGGCATCGACCAGTTAGCCGTTAATTTCAACCCCAGAGTTATTACTAATCCCATCACCATACCGCAGAAAACAGCCCGTCCCTGCAATTGTGGTAACCACACACCGACAATTACCGCAGGCACTAATTGCAACATAGTCTCTAACATAAAGACTAACAACGACCAGATTGAACTGGGCAAATAAATTGCCGCCACCACCATCGGCACCATTAATGCCCAGCTCAGTATCTTACCCAGGGTTTGTAATTTTGCTTGCGACCAGTGTGGCTTATTGGGCCGAATACCTTCGTGTGTAATCATCGAGCCGAGGGTGAGCAAGGCAGAATCAATGGTAGACATGATGGCGGCGATACCAGCCGCCAAGTAAAGCGTTAACAAATGACTGGCACCATAAATAAATGGATCCAGCTGCGCAATCACATAGAGCATAACGCGCTCACTATCGCGTCCCTCCAGGCCGGCACCCAGGCAGGAGCTGACATCGCCACCAACGTCAGCGGCAACAGCGTAATCAACGGCATAAACAACATGATTTTATAGGCTTTGATCGTAGTACCTATATTTTTTGCCGCATAAATACGTTGAATCTTTTGCGGGTATACACAGGCGGCAAACGTTATCACTATCGATAAACTAATAAAGCTGACCACAGGAAAGTGACCACTCTCCAATTTTGACTGTTCTTTCGCTAATGCCTCTAATAATGCTGGCATCGCTTTCGGCTCAAACATAAAAGCGCAGGCACAAGCAACCAGCGCGCCCAACAATAATAAAATACCCTGAATAATATCGGACCATACCACTGAGCGCATACCACCGAGGCTTTCATATATCGCCATAATGATCGCAACAGCAATCACCCCAACGGCAAAACTAATAGCACCATCACTGGAGGTTTCTAATAATAATCCTACCGCTAACAAATTAGAAAGCACGTAGGCGATTAAAGAAAACACCGCTAATGCATTCACCATCCAAAGCAACGGCGGATACTGGTAGCGCCAGCGAATAAAATCACCCAGTGTTAAAAAATGATGCGCTTTAGCCAACCGATAAAGTTTAGGCGCATAAGCCAACAGCACGCAGCCGACACCAAACAAACCGACTATCATTGACGCCCCTTCTAATCCAGTGTGATAGGCTTTCCCAGGCACACCGAATAAAGAACCACCACTATAGTTAGTGGCATAGAGGGTAAAAAATAACGGCAATGGACCCAGTGTTGCACCCGCCAGATAATAATCTTTAAGCGAAGACTCCTTACTATTACGGGCCGCAAACCAACCAATCAAAATAAGTGATGCACTATACAGCGCGATAAACCACCAATGGGGAGAAACAGCCATGAATACTTTTCCAGCTATCTGACGTTATTATTATTTCCAGACTAGCATGAAACCTCGCGGCATCGCTATTATGCTATGCCGCTACCACAGGTACGATATCATCCGCAGTCTTGGTTTTAGGACTATGTTTGGATGCCAGCAACATATAAACACTGGGCAATACTAGCAAGGTAAATAACGTACCCACCATCATACCGGCGACTAACACAATTCCTATGCTGTTACGAGCTTCTGCACCGGCGCCTGACACCAACACCAGCGGAAAATGTCCTAGCACTGTGGCCCCGGTGGTCATTAATACTGGACGCAACCGAATCATAGAAGCCTCTTTAATCGCCGCCAATTTATCGCGACCCTGTACTTGTAACTGATTAGCAAACTCAACAATCAAAATCGCATTCTTGGCGATCAACCCTGCCAGCGTAATGAAACCGACCTGTGAGTAAATATTAATCGTGGTTAAATCGAGAAAAGTAAATAACAATGCGCCGGAAAATGCGAGTGGCACAGAACCCAGCAACACCACTAATGGATCGCGAAAGCTATTAAACTGCACAGCCAGCACCATAAATACAAAAGCCAATGCAATAGCTAGCACACCAATCAAGGTATTTCCTTCCTGGCGTAGTTGACGGGACTCACCCGCATAATCAATTGAGTAGGTAGCAGGCATGATCTCCTCAGCGGCCTGCTCCAATGCCGCTAACGCTTGCTCCTTGGTAGTACCAGGTAAATTCCGGCCATAGACCCTAAAAGAATTTTTTTGCTGAAACTTACTGAGATACCGAGGCGCCGATTTTTTCTCCAGCGTGGCGATACTAGACAAAGCGACTTCATCACCATTAGGGGTACGAATTTTCATATCCAACAAAGCATCCGCATCCGGGCGCCACTTTTCTCGACCATGGGAATAACCCGGTATGCTTTGCCATCCAAATCAAAGCGATTAACAAAATTTCCTGATAACAGCAGACCCATTTGCTTAGTGACATCAGATAGGCTCATACCAAGATCTGCCACTCGATCTTTATCAATTTGAAAACGCCCCTGTGGCAAATCGATCTGTAAATTAGTAGCGGCAAACATAAATTTACCGCTGGCAAAAGCCGCAGCCACCAACTTTTCAGCATAGGGAAACATTTCTTCCGCAGAGTCCGCCGACATAATCACTATTTCAACAGGGAAATTACCTGCAGTAGGTAAAGCCGAGCCTAGATTAGGAAACGCCTTAACCCCGGTTACCTGATTTAATTTTTGAAAAGCTTCCGGCAACATATCATGCACAGACTGATCACGTAATCCAAAATCAACGAACTCCATACCACCAAAGCCGCCACCAGGTTGAACAATTTCCCACATACCAAAGGTATCAGGTAAGGTTTGCATCGTCGCAATAACCTCACGGATATAACGACTGGTATATTCAAGTGATGCATCCGGTGGAGCAGATGTGATTACCATAATTGAACTTTCGTCTTCAGTAGGAGCTAGTTCCTGTTGTGATAATAAAAACAACGGAATGATCAAAATTGAAAAATAAACCGCAATGGTCAATACCTGCGGTCTTGATTGCAAAGTCATATCCAGCACACGACCGTAAAAATTCTGGATACGGGAAAACCAACTATTAACTGCTTTGGTAAATTTGCCTTCATGGCCACCTTCAGGACAAACATAGGCACTCATGATCGGCGACAAGGTTAATGCCACCACCCCGGAAATCAACACTGCTACGGCCAGGGTAAAAGCAAATTCTTTAAACAAGACTCCGGTTAATCCAGACAAAAAACCAATAGGTGCATAGACTGCAGCCAGCGTTATAGTCATGCCGATTATTGGTGACAATAATTGTCGGGAACTCGCTAATGCTGCTTGGGTTCTGGTCATGCCTTCACGCATAAAACGGGCGACATTTTCCACCACCACAATGGCATCATCTACCACTAAACCCACCGACAGGACAACTGCCAACACAGTCAATAAATTTAATGAAAATCCCATTAGGGACATAGCGGCAATGGCACCTAACAATGAAATAGGGATAGTAATTAAAGGGACTAGTGCGGTCCGTAAAGACCCCATAAAAACGACAACGACAATACCAACCAGCACCACAGTTTCAATTAAAGTGATAAAAATTTCACGCAAAGCATCGCGCATATAACTGGTGACATCGTAGCCAATACCAATTCGCATACCGTCAGGTAAGGTCGCGTTAATTTCATCCAATGTTTGATAGAGGCGGTCACCGATATCAATTTCGTTAGCCCCTGGCAAAGGCCAAATACCGAGGTATACTGCATCTTGTAAATTAAGCATGGCATTCACGGTGCCTTCTTCTTCGCCTATTTCAATACGGGCCACGTCTCCCAAACGAATCACCGCATTATCGACCTCCGTAATAACCATACGCTGAAAATCGACAACCGATTGCAATGAAGTATCCACCATCAAATCGATGCGCTGAGAACTATTCTCACTGCGTCCAATCGTGGCGATAATATTATTTTTCTTTAGCGCATCTTCCACATCCTTAGCACTGAGATTAAACATCGCCAAGCGCTCAGGATCCATCCAGACTCGCATGGCAGGCATGCGACCACCTTCAAAGGAAACATTTTGTACACCGGGAATAGAATTAAGTATCGGCGTAACTCGACGGCTAAGATAGTCAGTTGTCTCCGCTCTGGTCATGCCGGCAGTAAGCGGTACGTCCAAATAAAAACCAGCGATCGGCCTATCTGCTCGCCTGACTGAAACGGCAGGATCTTCCGCCCGGTAGGTAACTCAAATCGAATCTGACTTAATCGCGAAGAAAGCTCGGACAAGGCATCAGTACTATTCTGATTGAGTTTTAACCAGACATTGACAGTACTCATGCCCGCTGTAGTATTCGAGTCGATAAAATCGACACCGGGCACTGTGGCGGCAATTCGCTCAATAGGTTCAGTGATAAACCCCTCAACCACTTCAGCAGGTGCGCCAACAAACGGGTATTAATAATCAATGCAGCACTTTCGATACGAGGAAATTCCAAAACAGGTAAGCTCATAGCGGCGCGCACGCCGATAAGCACCAGCGCTAAAGAAATCACTATTGATAGCACTGGCCGCTGCACAAAAACATCCATAATCGACGGTTTATGGATAACGTTAGTTTCCGTCATCTCAGTCATTGGATTTGTTCCTGATTCTCACTAACCGCCTCACCACTAGCTGGCTGTGCTTGCTTATCGACAGCGGTTACCAACAACCCATTGCGCAACTTGAAGGCGCCGTTACCCGCGATCCGCTCACCAATATTTAAACCAGAGAGTATAACCACTTGCTGGTCTTGCTCTGGACCCAACACAACTGGCCGTTTTTGCGCCCGATCAGGTGCCTTAGCTCCAGGTTCTGCAGCTTCCAGGACGTAGACATTGGGGCCTAAGGCATCATAGCGAATAGATGTCATTGGCACTCTCATCACCTGCCGTGGCTCACCAACATTTACGGCCAGAGAAACGACTGTACCAGGGTAGATTCGCCCTTGAGTATTATCTGCAATGGCTCGATAGCGTAAATTACCTGAACGCGGGTTTACCCATGAATCTTTCGCAATAATGGTTGCTGTAAAGTCTGCACTGGATTGACTATTTCTTGATTTGATATTGGTGACGGTAACGGTATCCCCAACCACTAGCGTTGCTTGCTGTTGTGGTAGATTGAAATCCAGCCAAACTTGATCACTGTTGCCGATCAGCTTGGTTATCACTGTATTTGCCTGAAGAAATTGCCCTACTTCCAACTCAAAAATACCGGCCATTCCAGTAAATGGGGCACGTAACGTTTTCTTATCAATAATTGCTCGCAAGCGATCTTCGCTGGCAACGGCTGCATTGCGCTGAGCCAATGCTTGATCTCTAGCCTCCTCTGAAGCAACACCGGATTTAGCTAATTTCTGATTGCGCGCCAGCGCAAGGGCTGCCAGCTCGGCATCAGCCTTGGCTGCGGCTAATTGCGCTTGTTCTTCGGTGGTATCCAAGCGAACTAATAATTGCCCTTCTTTAACCAGCTCCCCGGCTGCAAAACCTATCTCAACAACACGACCACCAAACTCATTACTCAACTCTACGGACTGAAGCGCTTTCACCTCAGCAGTCACTGTAATGGTTGGCTGCCATTGCAATTGGGTCACATGAGCGAGCTCTACCACTTCTTTAGGCTCTCCAAAAGCCTTGCCCTTGGCGATTGCCGCTCGAATTTGCAGCGTTTTAATCCCTGCCAGCACTACCGTAATTGCCACACAGGCAGTTACTACCAACAGCCATTTACTGCGAGATTTCATCCCATACCCCATCTTTAGTGTTTACTACTCGACCACGATCCATCAATAGTTACGACCAGCGGCTACCCTATCGTTGTAATTAGGCGGCAGCATAACTCAAAGCAAACTCGATAAAAGTTTATATTTGTTAAGTAATTCAATACTCTATACGATGACATTGATTTTCTGGACTAACCCTCTGAATTATAATTTCTGCACGCAGAACGTTGATATAGCGCTACAATAGCAAACCTAAAAGCCGCCTATTAATAGAGAGGATATGGCGGTAACTACGGTGCTTTTTTCACCACTACAACCTGCTAGGATCAAGAATGACATCAGCAACCAGCACTGCCCCTTCAAACCTACACCCAGCATTTGAATGGCTTCGCAGCCAGACTATCGACAGCCTGAATATCACCGTTGAAGAATACCGACATAAAAAAACTGGCGCCGTGCACTACCACATGTCAGCGGATAATGATGAAAATGTTTTCTTGGTGGCACTGCGTACCGTACCCATGGATTCACGAGGTGTGGCGCATATTCTTGAGCATACAGCACTGTGTGGCAGTGAGCGCTACCCTGTCCGCGATCCATTCTTTATGATGATCCGGCGTTCACTCAATACCTTTATGAATGCTTTTACCAGCTCTGACTGGACGGCCTACCCCTTCGCCAGCCAAAACCGCAAAGACTTCAACAATCTATTGGATGTTTATCTGGACGCCGTATTTTTCTCCCGTCTCGACGAACTGGATTTTGCCCAAGAGGGCCACCGTGTAGAATTTGCCGAGACCGACAACCCCGACAGCGATTTAGTTTACAAGGGCGTGGTATTTAATGAGATGAAAGGGCCATGAGTTCGGTGGCCAGCACTCTGTGGCAAACCCTCTGTAAACACCTCTACCCAACGACCACCTACCATTACAACAGTGGCGGCGATCCGGAACATATTCCTGAACTGAGCTATCAGCAACTTAAAGATTTTTATAAAACGCACTACCACCCAAGCAATGCCATATTCATGACCTATGGCGACATTCCAGCCGCCGAGCACCAACAGACTTTTGAGCAACAGGCGCTAGCCAGATTCGATGCGCTGGATGTCAACATCCATGTCCCTGAAGAAAAGCGTTATAGCGCACCGATCCGGGTACAGGAAAACTATGCCTTTGATGAAGAAGGCAGTATCGACAACAAGCATCACTTGGTAATGGGTGGTTATGGGGCCAAAGCGCAAACCTCCAGGATCTTCTGCAAGGACAGTTACTCTCCAGTGTGCTGCTGGATAACAGTAATTCACCACTGCAACGTATGCTGGAAACCACTGAGCTTGCAAACTCTCCCTCGCCACTGTGTGGACTGGAAGATTCGATGCGAGAACTGACCTTTGTTTGTGGTGTTGAAGGTGCAAGCCTGGACAACATAGCGGCGATCGAAAAAGGGATTCTAAATACTATTCAACAAGTGGCCGAGCAAGGTGTACCTCAAGAGCAGGTCGAAGCGGTATTGCACCAGTTAGAACTGCATCAGCGAGAAGTTGGTGGTGATGGCTACCCCTTCGGCTTGCAACTTATTCTGGCCGCTATCGGTAATGCCACCCACCGTGGCGACCCCATTGCAGTACTCAATTTAGACCCCGTACTGGAACAGTTGCGCGAGGATATTAAGGACCCGGAGTTTATTAAGTCTCTGGCACGTAAACTGTTAATCGACAATCCTCATCGGGTGTCGCTAACCCTGTCACCAGACAAGCAACTTTCTGCTGTCAAAGATGCCGCTGAAGCCACCAAACTGGCAGCAATAAAAGCAGCCATGGACGACCAGCAAAAACAGCAGGTTATCGAATTAGCTAACGCCCTGAATAAGCGGCAAATGCAAAAAGATGACGACTCTATTTTACCCAAAGTGGGCTTGGAGGATGTACCTCGCGATATTCGAATAGTCGATGGCAAAACCATTGACTCCTCCATACTGCCCATCCATAGCTACAGCCAAGGCACCAATGGTTTGGTGTACCAACAAATCATTATTCAATTACCACCATTAGATGATGAACTGGTGGCACTACTGCCGCATTACACAAATGCATTGACCGAACTCGGCATTGGCGACAAAGACTATTTAGCGACTCAAGCCTGGCAGGCAAAAGTGTGCGGCAGCATCAACGCCTTCACCACCATGCGCGGCGCCACCGATGATGAACAAAAAGTGGGAAGCTATTTGGTACTGTCTTCAAAAGCATTAGCCAGAAACCACCTGCAACAAGCTCAACTCATGCAGCAAACATTGCATAACATTCGTTTCGATGAACTGGGCCGGATGCGCGAACTGGTAAGTCAGCAACGTGCTCGTAGAGAACAATCAGTTACCAATAATGGCCATAGCTTGGCAATGAGTGCCGCTAGTAGTGGCATGAGCCCAACGGCAGCCTTAAGTCATAAGCTTAGCGGCTTGGCTGGCATTCAAGCTATTAAAGCATTAGATATAAAGCTTCAGAATGAAGAGGAATTAAAAAAATACGCTAGCCAGTTAAACGATATTCATCAACAAATTCTCAGCGCACACAAACAACAGCTACTCATCAGTGATACCGATATTATTAGCGAGTGCGAACAAACCATTAACGATCTGTGGAAAAATATTCCAGGACCCGCACAAACACAAGCCTATACCCCAGCACCTATCCGGCTCAGCAAAAAGCAAGTCTGGGTAGCTAACACCCAGGTTAATTTCTGCGCCAAAGCTTATCCAACCGTGCCAGTCGATCATCCCGATGCAGCACCTTTAACCATACTTGGCGGTTTTTTACGCAATGGTTATTTGCACCGGGCTATTCGCGAACAAGGCGGCGCCTACGGTGGCGGAGCCAGTCACGATGCCAATATTGCCGCATTCCGTTTTTACTCGTATCGAGATCCACGTATCGAAGAAACGCTAAGCGATTTTGATAAATCTATAGAGTGGTTATTAACCGAAGAACACGATGAAGAACAATTAGAGCAGGCAATACTCGGCGTCATTAGCAGCCTGGATAAACCAAGCTCCCCGGCGGGAGAAGCCAAGCAAGCATTTCATAATCAGTTATTTGGGCGTAGCCATCAACAGCGACGAGAATTCCGCCAGCGTATTTTGCAAGTTTCCATAGCTGACTTGAAGCGCGTCACTGGACAATATCTCAAACCAGAACTGGCCAGTATTGCTGTCGTCACCAATCAGACCAATTGCCAGCAACTCAGCGCATTTATCAAAAACCAGGAGTGCGAAGTCTTGAATGTGTGATTTATTACCACTACAGCGGCGGCTGTTGTTAAGTTTACTGACATGAAGTAAAAGTTATGTAAAGGAGATAGCTCATTATTCGAGCTTCAATAACAATTAACCGCTACCACCGATTACAAGCACAGGGCTGCTAGATGAGCGCACATATTTTAATTGCCGATGATGATGTCGAACTCTGTCAATTGTTGACAGACTTTCTACAGCTGGAAGGGTTTATCATAACGTCTGTTCACAATGGCGATGTCGCCGTGAGTGAATTTCAAACTAAAAAATATGATTTGATGGTACTGGACATTATGCTTCCAGGGCGCCAAGGGCTGGATGTATTACGCTCTGTAAGAACACACAGCGATCTGCCTATCGTTATGTTGACTGCCCGTGGCGATGACACTGATAGAATTTTGGGACTGGAATTGGGTGCCGACGACTATGTCCCCAAACCTTGTAACCCAAAAGAATTAGCTGCCCGGGTCCGCGCTGTTTTGCGTCGCGCCAATAACAGCACCCAACAAAAGACTCCCAGCGTGTTATCGACTGGTGATTTATTACTGGATACAACCCGCCGCGAACTTTATTACCAACAACAAGCAATCCATCTAACTTCTACAGAATTTGAAATCCTGCAATTACTGATGCAGCGCGCTGGCAGCGTGGTCGACAAAGAGAATATTTCCAGCGAAGTGCTCAAGCGAAAACTAGCGGCCTATGATCGCAGCATAGACGTCCACATTAGCAATATACGAAAAAAGTTAGGCCAATTTGGTGTCGATGATGACTTGATAAAAAATATTCGTGGCGTGGGCTATCAATTTACCCAAGCTATTAAAGTTGATGAAACCTAACTATTAGCCACTGCCAATGAATCGGTTATTTTTTAAAATATTTATTGGCTTCTGGCTAATTACTATTACCGTATTACTTTCGATGCTGGCCGCTACTCGCTATAGCGATGAATTTGAAAAGAGTGATCAACCCTCCGCCTACGAATTAGGCAAAGCAGCGCAAGGAATTCTAAGCCGCACCGCCGACATCGCCCGGGACCGCAGTCCCAAAGAACTCGACCTATGGTTAGTCGGCTTACCTAGCATCCACTCCGTCAATGCTTACATTATTAATTTGCAAGAGCCCAAACGTTCAACCCCTGTGCCAGACGATATCAGGTTACTCGCGGAAAAAATCACTCTGGAACAACCGACGCTAGTAACCAAAACAGAGAACGTCTCTCTTTACGGCCGAATGTTAATACGAGACCAGCAAGCGATCTCAAAATTATTAATTGCCACGCCACTGCCCCCGTCGCCTTTTGTTTATTTTTTTACAAAATACATTTGGTTTCGCTTATTAGTGGGCATATTGGTTAGCGGTATAATTTGTTTTTTTATGGCGCGTTCAATTACCCGCCCCATTATCGCACTTAGAAAAGCAACGCAGCAGCTTGCCAATGGCAATTTGAATTTTCGCTTTGAGGTTAACAAACTCGCCAATGATGAAATATCCGAATTAGGTCATGACTTTAACAATATGGCGCAGCGACTCGAAAAAACCCTCGAAGAGCAGAAACAACTGGTAAGGGATATATCTCATGAATTACGCTCTCCGCTGGGTCGTATTCAGGCGGCATTAGCACTTGCTCAGCGCAAGCACGGAGAAGACACTGCCGAACTGGAAAGGGTTGAAAAAGAATGTGAACGGCTGAATGCGCTTATCAGCCAACTTCTGGTCATGCCTAATTACAGCCAGGAACTGACCGACTGTATTGACTTAGTAGGCCTGCTCCATGGCATTGCTAGTGATGATCAACTGGAAGCAGAGTTAAGCCACAAGGTTATTGAAATAATCAGCGATTGTGATGAATTGCTCTACACCACTTCCGGCGGCCTGCTGTGGCATGCCGTTGATAACTTAACTCGCAACGCATTGCGACACACACCAGCCAACACCAAGGTAAGCCTGATACTCACCTACAACAAACCCCAAGGGGAAATAACCATTACTGTTAGAGATCAGGGTAATGGTGTACCTGAAGAGTCCCTGGAGAAAATTTTCCTGCCCTTCTATCGCGAAGAAACCGCCCGCAGCCACCAAAATAACGGCGGTCACGGGCTAGGACTGTCGATTGCCAGCCGCGCTATCCAACATCATGGCGGCAATATTAAAGCGCAAAATATTCAGGGCGGTTTTGAATTTGTTATTACGCTACCCGACTCACTGATTGTAGAGGCCTAGCGCGCAACCGACTACCTGGGTAAATCAACACACAAACTTTGCTCAAAATGTAATACATTCAAAAAAATCCCCGACCGAGCCAAAACTATCACCGTTACCCCAGCTATCACTAGTCACATCATTGCCCGTCATATAAAAAACCGCATCATCAGCAAGAACAGCGCGCTCACCATCGCGAGCAAACGATGAAGTTATAGCCGGCAGCAACGCCCCCTCATCAGCCAAGCGCTTGGTACTCAAGTTGACCGTAAGCATTTGCAGACCTTGAATAGAATTGCATCCATCCCATCCTCGCAAGGGGAAAGCCACTCGCACCGAAAAGGCATCAGCTTGCGGTAATAGGCTGATAGCATGATGTTGATATAAAGCCTCGCTGTAATAACTATTAAGTAACAGCACATCGCGACTAGCCGGATGAGCTATATCACTAACATCGAACAACTCTACTTTAACTTGCCCAAAACCAAGCTCTGACTCACCAATACCCAATAGCGTGTCATCATCCAAAGGTTGCAATAACGTGGAAAACCCCGGCACTTCAAGCTCGCCCGTTATCACTGGCAAATCCGGATCACTTACATCAATAATATAAAACGGATCGGTTTGCAGAAATGTAACCACATACGCCCTTGACTTAACAAACCGGACAGCAAAAATATCCTCACCAGGCTTACCAATTTTTTTTGACTGCTGCTCATTAGGAATTTGTGAGCGCTGCTGTAACGACTGGCTTGATGAGTCTTCTGAAAAAATTGATAAATAATGATTGAACTCACGACCTGTATCTTCATCCCAAATGGACACCGTGCTCACAACTCTCAAGTCATTATCAAACTCACTCATCCGAAAATGACTATTATTCACTCCCAAACCACCAGGTACCGAACCGCTACCTGAATACTCGACCTCATCATTTTTATATGAAAATTTATGGATAAATGATTGTGCATTTTGCGCATCATACTGGCTGAGATACACTGCCTTGCCAGAAGCATAAAAGCCACTGGTATCACCATTAAAACAAAGTGAATTAACCGCATCCGGTTTGGCTAAATCAATTGCGCTAACGATAGTTATAAAACTACTATTTGGTTCTTCAATTGGAGCAACATAGCAATCTGTCGCAGCCAGTAACGGACTTTGGGTACCGTTAATTTTTAGGAAGGGCAAGTAATCAGCTAGCTCTACTTCCTCACTCATTACCGATACCTTAAATCGATTGACGATGTAGAGATTGCCCTCAACCTTTCTGGAGTTCAGTAAATTACCTTGCATAATAATACTGGAGAGAAAATCAGGGGATAACTTATCACTGACGTCATAAACAAAAATGGATATTTCTCCCTCTTGCCATAATTGCGGACTGAACCACGTATGCCAGAGTAAATCATCCCCCACTTGCGTGATAACAATTAAACGTTGCCCTTCCAAATAAATACCTTCGATTTTGTCATTTACGGGTAAGATAATTTCAGCCACCTCGCTGCTACTGGGGGTAGCAGTTTCAGTCTGATAAATTTTTACCCGCGCCCGCTTATCATCTCCACTAAACCGCTGCAGCTCTGCAACATATAAAAATTCTCCATCAAATTTTACCCGGTCGGCCTCATCGACATTACTCTCGATTAAATTGGTTTGCGAAAACAATGCATCTTCAGCAGTGCCAACAGTCGGCTCACTGAGTTCATCTGTATTGGTATTGGCCGCCAAAAATACTGCGCTAGCTGTTGTTCCGTTTCCACCTGAACCAAATAACCGGAATTATTATTACCGCCATCGCCGGTCCCACTGGTACCGCCGCTACAGCCCGGTAAAATCAATAAAAGACTAGTAAGAAATAGATACTTCCGCTGCCATATTAACTTCATGCTAACTCCTGGAATAAATCGGGTTCCATTGATTCTTCGATATAGTAAATGCCTAATCCCGCGCGCATCCTGCCACTACCTTCAATACCCGGGTTGCTGTCTCTGTCACGCGAGATCAGAAAGCTTTCAATTTCCGCAAGTAATTCGCTACTGCGCTGATGACAAAGTGTTTTTAACTGAGGAATAACTTCTGCAGGTAAGTTGTCGAAAACTGTACTCAGTTGCAGTCTATTTTCTTCTGGCTGTGAGAGGTTAACGCTGAGGGTGTTTAGCAAATCAGAACTCGCTTCACCCATCATCGCCAAGCGTTCCAAATCGGATTTATGAGGGATATACACTTTTCGGGTAAGCTGGAGCGCGCGCCCCCGCCAAGTTACGGCTTCGACCCTTAGCAATTCATCCAGCGTTGCCCTGCTGGTCATATTGCCACTGTAGCTAGCTACTAGCTCTGCAAATTGCTCGATATTCAATAAAGCAGGTTTTTTCTGCTCATTAAGAAATCGTTGGTCGTTACACCAACCGCTAATAACACGACTCAGCCGGGAGGTTTCAGGCATGACTTCCAATTCATCGGGCTGCCGAAGTCGTGCCACTTCCTTTCGATGCATACCTGTCAATACGGCAATTCTGGAAGTACTTTGCTTGCGTCCCTCCAGAGTGAATTCACGCTCTGCGACATCCACGTAGGCACGCTTGGCGAGCTCAATGAACTCATCAACGCCAACGCCATAGTTCATCATTATTCTGACAAGTGGCCGAAGTAATCGAAATAAAGCGTTAACAGCTGAATATTTAATGTCCATGAGGCGATTTAAACATACATTTCATTATTTGGGAATATTTTCACAAAAATATTGAGTCTTTTTTAAATCTACATACCGTCATGAACATGACGTGGACCAGTGAGCAGGAGATAGTCATATAGTTTGTATTATTGCTATACTCATATAGCTTTTAACCTAAACGACCATTAACTGAACAAGTATTATGACTCTCACCAAACTGACGACCTCTCTAGTATTATTGGCCGCATGCACTCAGCCCAATACGGTTTTAGCCTATACCGATGCCGAAATTGACCAGATGCTGAACATCCTGCGAGAGGAAAATGAAGCCTTAAAACAGGAAATCCAACAACTTAAAGCTAATGATGAGCAGCAGCCAGTGCTGCAGGAACGTCAGGTCAAAGCCCGCCCTAGCCAACAGAAATACCCACAGTCAACAGATAAATCAGTACATAATCAAAACAGCCGGATAAGTCTAAATGGCTTCATCTCCGCCAGTGCCACCCAATCCGACCCCGCAGTGGGTGACCAAAATGTCAGTTACCGGGATGATATAAGCTTTGATACGGATAGCATTGCCGGCTTGCAAGCCCGATTTAAACTTAACGAAAAGACTGACATTACCATCCAAATGGTCGCTAGAGGGGCTGAAGACTGGGAGCTAGAGACCGAGTGGGCTTTTATCAGCCATGAAGTAACTGACGCCCTAACACTTCGAGCCGGACGATTACGACTCCCTTTATACTTATTTTCGGAGTCATTAGAGATTGGGCTCAGCTACCCTTGGGCCAGACCACCAAGCGACTTTTACGCGCTGCCCATTAATAATTACGAAGGCGTAGACGCTTTATACAACGTCGCATTCGGTGACTGGATCCATCAGTTTCAATTCTTTGCTGGCAGTGACAACCAAAGCAGCTACGATACCAATGACTTTTACGGAGCGAACATCACCTCCAGTAGCGGTGCATGGACGCATCGCGCTAGCGCTTTTACATTTGATATCGAATTTTCCAGTTTTGGCGGCAGAGACTTGCCTGAAAACATTAATGATGGCGGGACTTACTACACGTTAGCCAGTATGTATGATGATGGTAACTGGCTACTAGTAACAGAAATTTCCATCTACGATACCGATCAAACAGAGGTTTTCAGAGATACTGATGCGGGATACATCACCATCGGGCGTTATCTGGGTGAGTGGCTCCCTCATATCACCATCGGAAAATCCTACACCACCAATGAACCTGATTTTACCCCCTACCCTACATTTTCAAATGGCAGAGCGTGTCTGGGTACTGAAGTTGCAGGAAACTGTTTTGGCGCAGTTGTTGATACTAAAGAATTATCAGGTTTTGTTACTACAGACCCACTTAATTTTACTAGCACCGCTTATTCCCTAGGGCTTCGCTATAACCTGTCACCCAATACTAGCGCCAAAATCGAGTGGAATCACTATACCGAGCTCGACAACACAGCCGGTACCTGGAACAGATTACGCTTTACCGGTGAGGCTGATGAGATCGACGACATAGATATCTACTCTATCGTATTGGATGTGGTGTTCTGATGTATAAACGAGCCCACACATTTCAGTTTCCGCGTCACCCAAGAACATCATGCTTACGAAAACATGCTGCCGCTTTATGCATGTTACTTTCTAGCCAGCTTTTCGCCGGCGTCAATGTCGTTGTTCATCGCGATGCAAATATTGATGCCATTACCCCTGCACAAGCCGCTAATATTTTTCTCGGGAAAACGAAAAACCTGCCAACCGGGCAATTAGTTATACCCATTGATCAAGCCAGAACCAGTACCGTCCGTATTGAGTTTTACGATAAGCTGATTAATAAAAACCAGAATCAGCTAAACGCATATTGGGCGAGACAAGTCTTCACAGGAAAAAGCCAACCACCCAATCAGGTTAATGATGACGATGAAATAAAATTACTGATTGGTAACAACCCAAGTATGATTGGCTATATGGACAGCAGTAATGAAGACCCTATGGTTAAAGTGATTTTACATATACCCTGACCCTGCTGCTATAACCCAGACGAGCCCACTCAATTTAAACCCGGAACAAATTGAAACACCAGATAGAAAACTGAGCTGCCAAGCTAAACCATGCTGCGACTATAAACTCACCTCGCCATTCCAATTATTTTTATATCACCAACTTTGCCAGTAACTCATAACTAAAACCCCGGTACTGCATAAACCGCAGCCGCTTGGTTTTTTCCTGATAACTTCCCGCTCGACGATCGCCAAACTTTCGACGATAAACTTCTGCAGCCAAGCACTCCCACTCAGCATCGGAATCATCCAGGTATATAGACAACAGATCCGCGTCAATTTTTTTTTGCTCAAGCTCCTGACGAATTCTCAGTGGCCCCTTACCCTTTGCTTTGCGGCCATTGATAAACGACTCAACAAAGCGCTCATCACTTTGTAAATTTTCTTCAGCGAGCTGCAGACACTGCTGCTTAATCAAGTTGTCTAACTCGCATGCCGCATCATCGTTATTTTCAATATCGGCGCTGGTAGAATTAGAAGGGAATTTACGACGGAGCTTAGCGTACAGCTCATGAAAGGAATGTTCGCGACGAGCAAGCAAATCCATTGCCGCTCGTCGAATATCAACAGGTCGAACTTCAGACATTAAAGGTACCGATTGCTATTCAACCGCTTCGGCTTCTTCAACAACATGCAACTCTGGTGCAACTTTGGTACCCAATAACTCCTGCCGCAATTTAGATTCAATCGCCTCGGCAATATCAGGATTATCCTGTAAGAATTTAGCAGCATTCGCCTTCCCTTGACCAATTTTATCACCGTTATAGGCATACCATGCGCCAGACTTATCAATCAAACCTTGCTTGACCCCTAAGTCAATTACCTCTCCCATGCGGTAAATACCTTTACCATAGAGGATCTGAAACTCAGCCTGCTTAAAGGGTGGCGAGACCTTATTTTTAACCACTTTCACTCGAGTCTCATTACCAATAATCTCATCGCCATCTTTAACCGCACCGGTACGACGAATATCCAAACGAACAGAAGCATAAAACTTTAAAGCATTGCCACCAGTGGTAGTTTCAGGCGAACCGAACATCACACCAATTTTCATTCGAATTTGATTAATGAAGATAACCAGACAATTTGCATTTTTGATGTTGCCCGTCATTTTACGCATCGCTTGCGACATCATGCGGGCAGCAAGCCCCATATGAGAATCACCAATATCACCTTCAATTTCAGCCTTAGGCGTTAATGCAGCCACCGAGTCAATGACAATGACATCTACTGAACCTGAACGCACCAGCATATCCGCAATTTCCAAGGCCTGCTCACCTGTATCCGGCTGGGATACCAGCATATCGTCGATATCAACCCCCAGTTTTTCTGCATAGCTGGGATCAAGCGCGTGCTCAGCATCGATAAACGCACAGGTCGCACCGTTTTTCTGTGCCTCAGCAATAACACTGAGTGTCAAAGTGGTTTTACCAGAGGACTCTGGCCCATAAATCTCAACAATCCGGCCCTTCGGTAGGCCGCCAATACCCAAAGCGACATCCAGACCTAAAGAACCGGTAGAAATTGCCGGTATCGCTTCCCGCGACTCTTCACCCATCTTCATGATGGAACCTTTACCAAATTGACGTTCTATTTGCTGTAAGGCTGCTTGCAGGGCTTTTTCTTTATTGGTATCCATAATGATCTCTCTCGTTCTTGTTAGGCGTTAGTCTTAATATTCTTAAAAAGCTGTGGTCAGGCACGAATTAGTCAATGTAACATTATGTAATCCGCGGCGGGTACCCAACCGAATATTTACTGTGTAGCCCGATTTCAAAGTACTGTACACATAAACAGTATGGTAGGCAAACTTTTTTTCTTCTGCAAGTATTATTCGCCCATAAATACGTCCATCAAGCACAGAACGCACCAGAAGACACTGATTAGATAATCACCAGCCAGCAAATTTAATCTATACTACTTTGGCCAGGTAATTCAATGTGATCTAACCCGATATAAGACTGCCCATGAGTCAACGCCAACAACAGCAGCAAGATATCCTGTTGCAGCTATCAAGAATTCTGGTCGAAGACCCGGAAAACCTTGATCAATTTTGGCAATCGCTGTCGCGTTTAGCTGCTAACCACCTTGAAGCTGATCTCATTTCTGTATGGCTGGTAACAGCAAGCCCGGAAGGTGATATCAACCATTGTATTTGTGAATACAATAAACCGAATAACTGTTATACCGACCTGAATAAGGTCAATTATGATTTTAAATTAAGCTGTTACCCGCTTTATATGACCGCGCTCAACGCAGAACGTGTGCTGGCACTGGATGATTGCCGTTCAGATCCAAGAAGTATTGAACTGTTAGAACAATTTTTTATCCCCGACAACACCTACTCGATGTTAGACGCCACTATTCGCACCCAAAGTAACTATATAGGTCACATCAGTATTGAACACAATCATCACCAGCATCACTGGAGCGAAAACGAAATTGCCTTCGCATCGGCACTGTCGGATCAAGCGGCCATCGCCATACTGGAAAATCAACGCGCATTACTCAATCTACAAAAATCCCGACAACTGCAGCGCATAAAAAAACAACAAGCTGCCATCGCCGAACTAAGCCGCAGACAAACCACCATAGATGGTGATCTTGACAAAACTGCTACCCATATCTGCCACCTTATCAACCAGGTGCTGGACTCTCAAATTGTTACTGTATGCCTTACTGACGACAATGATTTTTTTCGTGTTGTTTACGAAATTGATGCCCGTGAAAAATGCGAAAAACGTATTAATAGACTTCCCTGTGACTACCAGCAAAAGGAATATCAGCACTACTTTTCAATACTAGAAAAACAAGAGGTTATTGTCAGCGATGATACGCTCAATGACCCGCAACTGAAAGAATTTTACACGCAACATGTTAAATTCAATATTCAGGCTTCTATTGATGCTGCCATTCGCGCACAAGGGAAACTTATTGGTTTTGTCTGCTGCGAGAAAACTCAAAATACTTATCAATGGCATGAAGATGAAGTGGCTTTTATCCGCAATATGGCCGATATTTTTTCGCAAGCTCATATGAACAACGCATTGCGCACGGCCAAGCAAGAAGCCGAGCAAGCCACGCAGCAAAAGAGTATTTTTCTTGCCAATATGAGCCATGAAATACGCACCCCAATGAATGGTATTTTAGGTATGGCTGAGATTGCCATGGGAACAGCCTTGTCGTCTCAACAAGCGACTTATATTGAAAATATAATTACTTCAGCCGAATCTTTATTGTCACTTATTAATGAAATTTTGGACTTATCTAAAATTGAGAGTGGTGCCCTCGAAATCGATATTCACGAGTTTGATGTTCGGGAACTCATTGCAGACGTTTGTACAATTTTTAACATCAATTCCAATCAGCACATAAACTTGCAAGTTAACATTGATAACAATGTCCCTAAACGTATTAATAGCGACTCTCTCAGATTACGACAAATCCTGATCAACTTGCTAAGCAATGCTTTTAAATTTACCGATAGCGGCGCTATCAATCTGCAATGTTCAATCGCAAAGGACAATCACATTCGGTTCAGTGTTAAAGATACCGGTATTGGCTTTGACCCCCACAAAAGAGATTTACTATTTAAAAGCTTTACCCAAGCAGACACCTCAACTGCTCGCGAATATGGCGGTAGCGGCCTCGGTCTCAGTATTTCAAAAATGCTCTGTGAATTACTCGGAGGGAGCATCAGTGCTAACAGCAAGCTCGGCGATGGTGCTGAGTTTTGGTTTACTATTGTCAACCAAAAGCAGGCGGAACGCAGCACTAAAACTTACCGCACACCGCTAACCATTACCCCCATTGCTAATTTCAAACCCGACCAGTTTCATTTATTGGTCGCTGAAGACAACGACGTGAATCTATTAGTGTTAACCACGCTACTCACGAATATGAACTTTAGCTTTGACACCGTAAAAAATGGCGAACTTGCTATTGATGCAGTTAGGCGACAACACTACGATCTGGTACTTATGGATTGCCAAATGCCGGTAATGGATGGCTTTGAAGCCACCCAGCAGATCCGCAAACTACCCAACTCAAAAGCAGCAACTAAAATTATTGCACTGACCGCAAACGCAATGGATAGTGATAGGGATAAATGCCTGGATGCTGGAATGAATGACTATCTTTGCAAGCCCTATAAAGCGAATGACTTACTGACGCTTATTCAGCATGTATTAACTCAGCCATAAGTGATTATCCCCAACAGGTTAGTCCAGCTTGTCAGTTAACTCACTGGATTACTCCAAGAGATAACAGTTATCACGATGAATACGCAGCAACGTTTATTTTCCCGCTATATTTCAGAGCTAAGACCAGGCACTTTGCAATGGATTGGGCTACGCCCAGCCCACAAAACAGATATGCGGTTAACAGATCACGTCAATGCACTAAAAGGCTTAGGACTTGAAGGTGATCACCGCTGCAGTAAAACACCCGGCTCTGCTCGACAGGTCACTTTAATTTCAACCGAATACATCCAACAGATCGCACACTTCTCCGGCATCCCCAACATCAAACCGGCAACTTTACGTCGCAATTTGGTTGTTAGCGGCATTAACCTCAACGCCATGCGTTATCAGCAATTCACTATTGGCGACGCCCTGTTTGAGGCAACCGCCCTATGTCACCCATGCGCCCGGATAGAACGAGCACTCGGCCGTGGCGCTGTTGCCGCCATGCTAGGCCATGGCGGACTGTGCTGTAAAATCCTGATATCCGGCACTATAAAAATTGGCGACGCCGTCATTCCGGTAATGCCGCATAACCTATAATACAAACCCTCGTATTTAACTTAATTATTGACTACCCTTATCAATAACAGTCCTTAATCAACCTTTTTATTTAGAGACACCATGGCCAACACTATTGCAAGTTGTACGTTTTCACCGCTCGGCGCCATGAGCTTACTTTCCAAAAGCGAAGTTGCACATTTACTCGACACCAGTCAGGGCGGCCTCTATAAACTATTCCGCAATTGCTGTTTGGCTGTATTAAATTGCGGCAGTCAAATAGATGATTGCAAAACCTTACTTGAAGAATATAAAGATTTTGATATTCGCATTGTTGAACAGGAACGCGGTATCAAACTGGAACTATCAAATGCCCCGGCAGAGGCATTTGTCGATGGCGAAATTATTCAGGGCATTCGCGAGCACTTAGCGACCGTAGTAAGAGACATTCTCTATGGCCGCGAACTTATTCATCAGTTTGACCTTAATCATATCGGTGATCTTACTGATGTGGTTTTTCACTTACTGCGTAATGCCGGTGTACTCAAAGCAGATCAGGAACCTAATCTGGTTGTGTGCTGGGGAGGCCACTCCATCAGCCGAAAAGAATATGATTACAGCAAAGAGGTGGGCTATCAATTAGGCCTACGCAACATGGACGTGTGTACTGGCTGCGGCCCCGGAGCAATGAAGGGCCCGATGAAAGGCGCCACCATTGGCCGAGCCAAACAACGTACTGGAACTGGTCGCTACATTGGTATTACGGAACCCGGCATCATTGCCGCAGAATCCCCTAACCCTATCGTCAATCAATTAGTCATTTTACCCGATATTGAAAAGCGGCTTGAAGCCTTCATCCGCTGCACGCACGGCATCATTATCTTTCCTGGCGGTGCAGGTACGATGGAAGAAATTCTGTATCTATTAGGCATACTGCTTCACCCAAGTAACGCTGAACAACCTATTCCCATCGTGCTTACCGGGCCAGCTAGTGCTGCAGAATATTTCGCTCAGGTTGATGGATTTATTCACCACTCCTTAGGCGAGGAGGCGCAATCCCGTTATCAAATAGTTATCGATGACCCCGCCGCAGTGGCCAAGATAATGACAGCCGGTGCTCTTGATGTCAGAAATTATCGCAAACAACATGGCGATGCCTATAATTTTAACTGGATGCTACATATCGAGCCTGAATTCCAGCAACCCTTTAACCCTACCCATGAAAATATGAATGGTCTTAATCTGTACAAAGAACAGCCGGTGTATCAACTGGCAGCTAATTTACGTCGTGTTTTCTCGGGGATTGTGGCAGGCAATGTAAAAGAAGAAGGTATACGCGCGATTGAACAGCATGGTCTATTTGAAATTCAAGGCGACAAAAGTATTATGGAGCCGCTGGACCAATTGCTAAAAAGCTTTATTCTTCATAACCGAATGAAACTTCCCGGCGCAGCGTATAACCCTTGTTACCGCATACTGGATTAACATTACTAACAACTCGCTCAATCTGGGCTCACATTTTTATTCATTCTGGCGGTGCGCGCAAAAAAATCCGCCAGTTCCAACGCCGGTTGTGGCCGACTAATTAAGTAGCCCTGTAACTCTTCACAACCATACGAACGTAACCATTCTGCCTGCGTTTCCGTTTCTACACCTTCAGCAATGACCTTCAAGCCAAGGTTGTGAGCGAGATCGATAATAGTTCTGACAATGGCCAGGTCTTTAGTATCTGTGGGTAAATTTTTAATGAAAGCCTGATCAACTTTAAGCTTATCAATTTTAAACCGTTTTAAATAAGTCAGCGAAGAGTAGCCAGTACCAAAATCGTCGATCGATAAATTAAGTCCAAGCGCTTTTAGCTGCTCTAAAATATCAATACAGTGCTCAGTATTTTCTACCATCACCCCTTCAGTAATTTCAAATTCAATAAAAGCAGGATCAACGCCACTAGCTGTTAACAACTGAGCGACAGTTTGCACAAAATTATGGTGAAGAAATTGCTTTGGCGAGATATTCACGGCAACGACACAATCTAACACACCGGCTTGCTGCCACCGCTTGGCTTGTTCACAGGCCTGTTTAATAACCCACTCACCAATGCTGACAATTAATCCGGTTTGTTCGGCAATGGGAATAAAATCTATCGGCGGTACCATACCGCGATGCGGCGACTGCCAGCGAATTAACGCCTCGACCCCCACCAACGTTCCCGTTTGCGCACAAATCTGCGGTTGGTAGAACAACACCAGCTCTTCATTAGCAATCGCAGCCCGAAGATCACTTTCAATAGCCAACCAGCTTTGTTCTGCAAGCCTCATATCGTCCTTAAAACGCAACGGTTCACCGCTACCGTGACGGCTAATCCTTGAAAGTGCTGCATCGGCATCCTGAATCAATGCGCTCACGTCCTTTTCGTCATCAGGATACTGCACATAACCAATAGCAATCGAGATATAAAACTCCGAACCCTTCGCTATTAATGGTCGTTCAAATCGACGCAGCAATTGCTTAATTAAACCAGTCATCGCGGGTGCATTAGCAATAAAGCCAAAACTGGCTCCCTCAAATCGAAACGCCTGAGCTTGCTCTCCACCATACTCCTTCACCACTTCGCACAGCGCCTCACCCACCGCACGGATAATCGCATCACCCACGCCATAGCCATGACCGGCGGTAATCACGTTAAAGCGATCAATTTTGATTAACCCTACAGTAAATTGTTCATTCCCAGCAGCCAAAGCCGCCACGCCCTCCTCAAACTGTTGTCGATTTTGCAAGCCAGTCAGTGCGTCGTGGTAGGCTAAAAACCCCAGCTTATTTTGTGCCTGCATATACCTATCGAGGTAGAAAGCGACCAGCGCTGCCACCAACAGGATTACCAAACTAAACAGGCCTACCAAACGGGTTGTGAATTGGGTATTGGTTTCTACCAAACTCGCGGTACCTATGACCTCCGCCTGAATTCGAGCACGCATCTCATCTAACAAGGGCGTTATCTGGCGCCCAAGATTACTGATCGACGCAAGCTGATCACGGGATAAGTCCCAGTCAATCCTATTGCTGGACAATGTTTGATCGAGGCTTTCAGCTTGCAAATGGATCTCATCACAAATTTGCCGAATATCATTCAGTATTGGTCTATTTTCGGGGATTAATGTCAGCGAGTGAAAGGCCTGTTCCAGCACACGATGTATGCTTTCATGACGGCGGGTCATTTCCTGTTGATCAGTCGTCGCGTAGTACTCGTAGAGGATACGCTCATACTCGATAACACTGACTTTAACGGTGCTTATATCATCAAGCAGCGGCACATTCTTTTCTAATAGTTCTTTGGAGGTCGCATCGATTGCCCGACCGGAAATCAGAATAGTGATGGATAAGCCTATACCCAATAACACCATAACTGCATAAATACCAAAAATTTTATTGCGAATGGGCAAGCAGATGCTCCTCAATTTAGGCGCGAATATATTTCATTATAGTCAGCTTAGAGCTATCAGCGACTATACGCATACCCAGAATTATATTTTTGTTAAATTAGCAGCAAATTATCTCTAGAGACCAAAATTATAGTATCGTAACCACAGTAACACCCTAATAAGTTAACCAATGGATCCAGATATTATGAGCAGCTCTGACAGCTATGTTCCACCTAAAGTTTGGCAATGGGATACTAACGCTGAAGGTGGTAAATTCGCCAATATCAATCGCCCCGTCTCGGGTGCCACCTTCGAAAAAGAATTATCCGTGGGTAAACACCCGCTACAACTGTATTCGCTCGCCACGCCCAATGGTATTAAAGTCACCATTATGCTGGAAGAGTTATTAGCTCTGGGAAAAACTGCTGCTGAATACGATGCCTGGCTGATTAATATTTTAGAGGGAGAACAATTTGGTACAGGCTTTGTTGCTGCAAACCCAAACTCAAAAATTCCTGCATTATTCGATCACAGTACTACCCCGCCTACCCGGGTGTTTGAATCCGGCGCGATTCTGTTGTATCTAGCTGAAAAATTTAATGCTTTTTTACCTAGTGACTCGGGACTCAGAGCCGAATGTTATTCCTGGCTTTTCTGGCAAATGGGCAGCGTCCCTTATCTAGGTGGTGGCTTCGGGCATTTCTACGCTTACGCACCCGAAAAATGGGAATACCCTATCAACCGCTTTACCATGGAAGTGAAACGCCAACTGGATGTATTAGATCAACGGCTTGCCGGGCACCGGTTTCTCTGTGGTGATGAATACACCATCGCCGATATGGCTAACTACCCCTGGTATGGTGGTTTAGTGATGGGAAAACTGTATGAAGCAGCAGAATTTCTTGATGTGCAATCATACAAAAATGTGCTGCGCTGGGCAGAAGAGATTCGACAAAGGCCTGCCGTTAAACGTGGTAATAGGGTCAACCGTATCTGGGGGGATGATGATAACTATGTGGCGGAGCGCCACGATGCCAAAGATCTGGACTAGTCTTCAACAATAGCTGGACAGCCTGTACGGCAAATCACACTACGCATAATTCAATCCTATTATGCGTAGTGCTTTAAATCTGTAAACCCGTTTATCCAAAATGGGCAAAACAAATTTTATTACCATCCGGGTCGCGAAAATAAGCACCATAAAACATATCAGGGATACGTTGCCCTGGCTCACCTTCACAGCTTGCCCCTATCGCAATAGCCTTTTTATAGAGTGTATCTACTGCTTCTTTTGAGCCCGGGGTAATAGCGATCATATTACCATTACCCGGCTCAGCAGCTTGCTCATTGTATGGCACGCAAAGACTTAGCATAGTGCCGCCATCTTCTGCACCGATAAATGCAATGCGCCCCATATCCATAGTTAATTTTGCGCCAATATCTGACAAAAGCTCTATGTAAAATGCTTTTGCTTTTTCCATATCACTAACACCAATGGTGACATATCCGATCATACCAACCTCCTGCTATTGCCCAACTATAGTTCCCATAACATTCTAGCCATGAGCCAAATTCGAGTGCACAATCTGGCAGAATAAATACAGTCATGCAAGCGCCGAATAAAAGAAGTTCATCTATACTAATAAGAACATTAATAGTTGTTAAGTTTACCGCGACTGCCAAGTCAGTGACATTCATACTCAGAGATTACACTATGCCCAACGACAATCCTGCAGACAGCGCAGTAAGTAACACAGAAACTACAGCAACGGCACCAGAGTTTTTGCTAAGCGAACAACTACCAGACCTTGCTGAACTTCTCCCTGCAGCACTGCAGCCCGGATGGCAATTAATTGCGCAGCACTCACTGTTGGCTGCATTACTTATTATTTTCATTGCCTATCTGTTCGCGGTAGCTTGCCGTTCATTGCTCGTGAATTTACTGGGGCGACTTACCAGCTTCACCCAATCCGCCATCGATGACGCTATCTTGCATGACTTGAGAAGACCGGTATTTGTCTCCGTATTTTTCTTTGGTGTATCGTTGGCAGTAATGGTTGCCAAACTACCGGTAGGCACTTCAGTCCTTATCAACCTATTAGTCTCACTCATCGTCGCCAGCTGGATGGGCGCGGCGGTCAGAATATCGAGTTTATTATTAGACGCTTTTAGCGGCGATCACCGTTTTAAATTTGTAGAAACCCGAACGGTACCGCTGTTTGATTTGACCAGTAAATTGCTCATTATTATGATTGGCAGCTATATGCTGTTAATGATTTGGGGAATCAATCCCATTGGCTGGCTAGCTTCAGCGGGCATCGCCGGTTTAGCGATTGGCTTCGCGGCCAAAGATACTCTTGCCAATTTATTCTCTGGTTTTTTTATAGTCGCAGATGCACCTTACAAAATTGGTGATTATATTAACCTGGATTCAGGGGAACGAGGCAAAGTATGCGCCATTGGTTTGCGTAGCACGCGGCTACTGACCAGAGACGACGTTGAAATCACTATTCCCAACGGTGTTATCGCCAATGCAAAAATTATTAATGAAAGCGGCGGCACAGAAACCTTACGAATTCGTATTGTTGTAGGTGTCGCTTATGGCTCTGACGTTGATCAGGTAGTTAATTTATTAATACAAGTAGGAAGAGACAATCCGGATCTAAGTAATGACCCGGAACCAAAAGTTCGCATGCGAGGATTTGGCGCTTCCAGTCTGGATTTTAATTTAATGGGCTGGATTACCCGCCCTGAAGACCGCGGGCGCATCTCCCACGATTTATATATGGCGATCTATAAGACATTTGCAGAAAACCATATTGAAATTCCTTATGCCAAGCAGGACTTATATATTAAAGAGTGGCCGACACAGGAATAACTAAGCGCTACTTTTAGGGCTTCGCCATCTGCAAAATTTTACGCCACTCATCAGCTGTCACTGGCTGCACCGATAAACGTCCCTGCTTGAGCAGCATCATTTCTGACAGTGCCGGTGTTGCCTTCAAAGTTTTAAGCGAAACCACTTCTTTAAATCGAGACTTAAAACTCAGATCAACACAAAACCACCGTGGCTTATCTGCAGTAGATTTTTCATCATAATACTTTGATTGTTTGTCAAACTGTGCCGGATCACTATAGGCTCCACGCGTCACTATCGCTGTACCTGCAACCCCAGGCACCTTGCAACTACTGTGATAAAAAAAAACAAAATCACCCTCCCGCACCTGATCACGCAGAATATTACGCGCCTGATAATTACGAATTCCGTCCCAACAACCACTACCGGATGGCTCGGCGGCCAGATCATTAATACTGTACTCATCGGGTTCAGATTTAAAAAGCCAATAGTTCATCACACTCTCTTTATCACAGGCAATAAAAAAGGGTAGCTTACGCCACCCCTTTTTATAATGGAATCTAGATCGTGAACTAAGGCAAATAACTTTCGCCCATCAAAAACTTATCCACTTCACGAGCTGCACGACGACCTTCATCAATTGCCCATACAATCAAACTTTGACCACGACGACCATCACCAGCGGCAAAAATGCTCGGCTTACTGGTCGCAAACACATCGTAGTCAGCCTTGATATTTGAACGTGGGTCCGTCTCCAAACCAAACTGCTCGACCAGGCCACCTTCTGGACCCATAAAGCCCATCGCCAATAACACGATGTCAGCAGGGTGAACTTTTGCACTACCTGCCACTTCCTGCGGAATCATATGACCTTCCGGCGTTTTAACCCACTCAATATCTACCGTATGCACCGCTTTAACATTGCCATTACCATCGTCCTCGATCTTGGTAGTCTGCACTAAATAATTACGTGGATCGCCACCCTGTACAGCAATTGATTCTTCCTGGCCATAATCAATCAGCAAACGCTTTGGCCATTGCGGCCAAGGGTTATTTGGCTGTCTTGATAACGGTGGCTGCGGCATAATTTCGAGCTGAATTACATTCTTGCACTTATGGCGCAATGACGTACCTACACAGTCAGTACCGGTATCACCGCCACCGATAACAACAACATTTTTACCTTCAGCGCTGATGTAATTACCGTCTTTGTGTTCACTATCCAACAAACTCTTGGTATTCAAACGCAGGAAATCAACAGCGAAATGAATACCGTTTAACTGCCGGCCCTCGGCCTGCAAATCACGCGGCACAGTCGCACCAACACACAACACAACCGCATCAAAATCCTGTTCAATTTTTTCTGCAGTAATATCTTTTCCTACTTCGGTATTGGTAACAAACACTACACCTTCTTCGGCCAGCAAATCCACCCGACGCTGCACAATTTCTTTCTGCAGTTTCATATTTGGAATGCCGTACATCAACAAGCCGCCAATACGATCAGCGCGTTCAAACACAGTGACCATATGACCCGCTTTATTCAACTGCGCAGCAGCAGCCAAACCGGCAGGGCCTGAACCAATCACGGCCACAGTTTTACCACTGCGTTTAACTGGCGGTACAGCAACGACCCAACCTTCTTCAAAAGCACGATCAATGATAGCGACTTCATGTAACTTGATCGTTACCGGGTCGGCATTAATACCCAATACACATGCACCTTCACACGGCGCAGGACACACACGCCCAGTAAACTCGGGAAAATTGTTAGTTTTATGCAATAAGTCTACTGCATCTTTCCAGCGACCTTTGTAGATCAAATGATTCCACTCAGGTATAAGATTGTTAACCGGGCAACCTGCGACAGCCGGCGCATATTTTGAGACAGCCGACTGACAAAATGGCACGCCGCAATCCATACAACGTGAAGCCTGCTTCTCAATAGCGGGCGTTTCCATATGCTCATGAACTTCCTGCCAATCGATCAATCGTTTAGCCGGATCACGATCTTCCGGTAACGCTCTTGCTACTTTCATAAAACCAGTGGGATTACCCATAATTCTTTCTCCTATTCAGCTCAGGCTTTTTGAGCCGCCAGGTTTTCTAAATGCATGTCGAAAGCTTCGACAGCCACTTCATATTCAGTCTCGAACTTGCCAGTTTCGCGCGCCTTGTCCATATACAATTGCATCTGCTTGTAATCGATAGGCATCACTTTCACAAAACGTGTAATGGCATTATCCCAGTCAGCTAATAGCTCTTCAGCGACATCCGAGCCGGTTTCTTCCTTGTGCTCCTCAATCAAGGCTTTTAAGTCCGCAATATCTTCCGGCTTTTGCAATGGCTCAAGCTCAACCATTTCCATATTACACTTGCTGGCAAAAGTACCATCTCGATCGAACACATACGCGATACCGCCAGACATACCTGCAGCAAAGTTACGCCCCGTTTCGCCAAGGACTATCGCCTTGCCACCCGTCATATATTCGCAACCGTGATCACCAACGCCTTCAACTACAGCCGTCGCACCTGAGTTACGTACACAGAAACGTTCACCAGCGACACCACGGATAAAGGCTTTACCACCGGTTGCACCGAAGAACGCAACATTACCAATCAAGATATTGTCGCGAGGTGAAAAGGGTGCGTTTTTAGCGGGATAAACCACCAGATGCGCACCGGACAAACCCTTACCAAAATAATCGTTGGCATCGCCCTCTAACTCCAAGCGCACGCCTTTAGCAGAGAAACAACCAAAACTCTGTCCCGCAGAACCATTAAATTTCACGGTAATGGTGTCTTCGGGTAAACCTTCAGCATTATATTTTTTCGATATCTCATTCGATAGCATTGCGCCAATGGTACGGTCAGTATTAACCACATCATATTCAAGCTTGACCGGAGTTTGATTCTCAATGGCTTCTTTCGCATCAATAATCATCTTGCGATCAATAATGTCGTGAATTAAATGCTTCTGCTCGATTGAACAATACAGTGTTTGATCAGGCGCGCCCTCTTCCTTATATAGCAGCGACGACAAATCAACGCCTTTGTATTTCCAGTGATCGACATCCTCGCGTACTTTCAAGCTTTGGGTTTGACCCACCATTTCATTCACTGTGCGATAGCCGAGCTCTGCCATCAACTCACGTAAACCTTCAGCCAACAAAGTAAAGAAGTTAACAACAACGTCAACCTGACCGGCGAAGCGACTACGTAACTCTTTGTCCTGCGTTGCGATACCTACCGGGCAAGTATTCAAATGACACTTACGCATCATAATACAGCCCTGCACCACTAATGCCGCAGTAGCAATACCCCACTCTTCCGCACCTAACATCGCAGCTATGGCGAGATCACGCGGCGTACGTAGCTGACCATCCGTCTGTACCACGATACGGCTACGTAATTTATTGCGCACCAAAGTCTGATGAGTTTCAGCCAAACCTAATTCCCATGGCAGCCCCGCATGCTTGATAGAACTTAGCGGCGATGCGCCCGTACCGCCATCGTGCCCTGCGATCAAAACCACATCTGCATAGGCTTTACAGACGCCGGACGCGATCGTCCCAACACCCGCTTCAGAAACCAGCTTAACGTTAACGCGGGCATCTCTATTAGCATTTTTCAAATCGTAAATTAACTGGGCTAAATCTTCGATGGAATAAATATCGTGGTGTGGCGGCGGTGAAATCAAGCCAACACCTGGTGTTGAACCACGGGTGCGACCGATCCACGCATCTACTTTATGCCCTGGTAGCTGACCGCCCTCACCGGGCTTAGCACCCTGCGCCATTTTGATTTGTAACTCTTGCGCATTAGCCAGATAGTGGCTAGTAACACCAAAACGGCCTGATGCGACCTGCTTAATAGCAGAGTTCATGGAATCGCCATTTTCCATTGGAGTAAATCGAATCGGGTCTTCACCACCCTCACCACTATTACTCTTACCGCCAATACGATTCATCGCCATTGCCAAAGTAGTGTGAGCTTCCCAGGAAATAGAACCAAATGACATCGCCCCTGAAGCAAATCGTTTGAAAATGTTTTCTACTGGCTCCACCTCTTCTAGCGGAATCGATTTATGACCCGATTGAAATTCCAGCAAGCCACGGAGTGTCAGCGCTTGTTTTGCCTGATCATCGATAACTTCGGCATATTCCTTAAACATAGCCTTGTCATTGCTAGCAGAAGAATGCTGCAATAAACGAATTGTCGTAGGGTTAAACAACTGGCTCTCACCATCGTGACGCCAGGCATACTCGCCACCGGTTTTCAGTAGGTTATCAACAGCAATTCGGCTTTCAGTAGGGAAACCTTCACGATGACTGAGCAGCGCTTCCTGCGCAATTTGGTCCAGAGAAATACCTTCAATACGACTAATGGTTCCAGTGAAATAGGTATCAATAACTTCGCGATTAATCCCCAGCGCTTCAAAGATTTGCGCACCTTGATAGGATTGTAGTGTCGAAACACCCATTTTCGAGAAAATTTTCAATAGCCCGCTGTTAACTGCTTTCACATACTTGCTAACAACCTGTTCGTTAGATAACTCAGTAGAAATAACACCCTCGTCACGCAGCTCGTACATAGACTCGAACGCAAGGTAAGGGTTTACTGCAGCTGCGCCATAACCAAGAACGGTGGCAAAATGATGCGTTTCACGTACATCACCGGCTTCTAAAATAAGGTCAGTTTTGGCACGCAAACCTTCGCGGATTAAATAATGATGCACCGCAGCAGTCGCTAACACTGACGGGATGGCTGCATGATCGGTATCAACAGCGCGATCGCTCAACAGCAGCAAAGTATAACCGTCGTTAACCGCATCTTTGGCATACTGGCACACTCTATCCAAAGCCGACTTTAACTCGCCGGGCTTGCCGCTTGCCTTAAACGTAATGTTGATCGTTTGCGACTGTAAATGATTGTGATCAATATGTTTTAACTTATTAAACTCCTCATTTGTCAGTACCGGCTGATCAATTTCGAGCTTGTGACAATGCTCAGGAGTTTCTTCAAGTAAGTTAGGTGAATTACCCACATAACCACGCAAGGACATCACCAACTCTTCACGAATAGGATCGATCGGTGGGTTGGTCACCTGTGCGAATAATTGTTTGAAGTAAACAGACAATTGTTGGGGGCGATCAGACAACACGGCCAATGGCGTATGCGTACCCATTGAACCCAAAGGTTCTTTCGCTGTTTCTATCATCTGGGTAAAGATGATATTCAGGTCTTCATTACTGTAACCAAACGCTTTTTGCAGTCGTCTTAGGCTGGCAGCAGCTGGCTGCACCCGGGTGGACGCTGGGGTAGGCAGATCGCTTAGTAAAATTTTATTTTCAGCCAACCACTGACCATATGGCTGGGCTGAGCTGATTTCTTTCTTGATTTCATCATCACTGATGATGCGACCTTTCTCTAGATCGGCGACAAAAATCTTGCCGGGCTGTAAACGCCCTTTCTGAACCACGGTTGATTGATCAACACACAGCGCACCTGTTTCAGAGCCCATGATCAACGTGCCGTCATCAGTCACCAGATAACGTGATGGCCGTAAACCGTTGCGGTCAAGGGTAGCACCAATGATTTTACCATCGGTAAATGACAAGGATGCCGGACCATCCCAAGGCTCCATAACGCAGGCATAATATTCATAAAAAGCGCGCTTCACAGGGTCCATGTTTTCCTGTGTTTGCCATGCCTCTGGTACCAACATCATCATAACGTGTGGTAGCGAACGTCCGCTCAACACCAATAATTCAATGGCCATATCCAGGTTAGCTGAATCAGAGTTACCACGATTACAAATCGGCGTTAACATTTTTAGCTCGGCGTCACTAAAATTTATGGACTTAAACATCGCTTCGCGCGCGTTCATCCAATTAATATTGCCTTGTACAGTATTGATTTCACCGTTATGCGCTAAATAGCGAAACGGCTGGGCCCGACGCCAGGCAGGAAATGTATTGGTTGAAAAGCGAGAATGGAACATCGCTAGACCGGACTTCACGTTATCATTTTGAAGGTCTAGATAGTACTGGCGTACCTGCGCGGTGGTGAACTGACCTTTGTAGACAACGGTGCTGGAAGATAAAGACGCGATGTAAAAAACATCAGCCTCGGCAGTGACTTTTTCGTTAATAGTATGCCCAGTGTATTTACGTAATACATACAGCTTACGATCGAATTCTTGCTGGGTAAGTCCGTCAGGCTTTTTAATAAAGACCTGTTCAATTTGTGGCTCTGACTCTACTGATGCAGCACCAAGCATCGAATTATCAGAAGGCACCGGGCGATAACCTAAAATTTCCAGCCCCAGCTCTGCAGCATTGGCATTAAAAACTTTGCGACAAGGCTCTAACAGCGTTTCATCTGCGGGGAAAAATATCATCCCAACGCCATATTCACCAGCATCAGGAACTGCTATGCCTAAACGCTCGCCTTCAGTAACAAAAAATTCATGGGGAATTTGAATCAGAATACCTGCACCATCACCACTGCGAACATCGAAGCCGGTCCCGCCACGGTGTTCCATGCAAGTCAGCATGGTTAGTGCATTCTCAATAATATCGTGCGACTTCTTACCTTTTAAATTGGTAACAAAGCCAATACCACAACTGTCGCGCTCAAATTCTGAACGATACAGACCACGAGATTGATTGTTCTTACTAGTCATATTTAACTTCCCATACATTTCGCCACAAGCTAACAGGGGCGGTGATCACTACACAAAGGGCGGCTAAACCATTCGTGCAGAAAAAATTAATCCAAGGCGCTTATTCTCTAGCAGATTTAAGCTATTCTGATCTTTCCTAGCTTCTTCTATGTGCAGTTTTTTGAGGCTTCCAACAGTTCAACACGGATTAACGCCGTATCATTGCCTACATTGGCCCTAATCAGCCCGCCATTTTACCCTAATGTGGCACCAAGCGGCAATTGTTTGGCGGTTGAGAAGCCATATCAACGGGTTGAAATGAGTGCAAAAAGAGGGCCAATATCTACCCTTGTTCGCTCGAAGTCAGACTTTCTGGGCCTTTCACTGCATTAAGTTTTTTTATAACAAGCCATAATTATTTCCTTTGGCGTTGAAAAAAATTGAATTAATAGAGCTACTTAGCGGATGAAGACGGAAAAAATCAGTTAATTCATAGTACGCATCCTCTACCCTAGTGGATGCCAGCGAACCGAGAGTACAAATAATTAAACCACCTTGGCAATGAATCACCATCCCCGACTTTCATTAGCCTACTCCCTACAAGACATTAGCCTTTTCAGTGTTATGCTTTACCAACCATAAAATTCACCTAAATAGCCCGCCTTCCACAGCAACCATAAATACTAATAATGGAAACCTGCCATGTCATCATGCCCCTTTAAAAACATATTAGACCCGGATATTTATATCGGTGGTGGCCACCATGCCATCTTCGCGGGGATCAGAGAGCAATCGGGTGGCCTCGCTTATATCGAGGATCCCATCACCGGCGTGCCATACTGGGCTGTAATGAAGCGCGAGATTGCCGATTACATATGCAAACAGCCGCTACTATTTTCCAGCCAGGCCAAAACTATCCTACCCAAGGAAATGCCAGAGGATGAGATCGCCCTTTCTCGATTAATGCTAGTCAATATGGACCCACCAGAGCATGTAAAGTACCGACGCATTGTCCGCAATGCCTTTACCCCTAAGGCCGTACAAGGCTACGAGCAGCGGTTCCGCGAAGTGGCAAAAGAGACCATCGATAACATTGCCAAACAGGGGCATTGCGAATTCGTCACTGATGTCGCAGCAGAATTACCTTTGGTAGCCATACTGTCACTATGCGGTATCCCAATGAAAGACAAACAACAGTTTTTCGAATGGACTAACACCATGATCTTTACTGAAGATGAAGACATGAGCGGCGAACAAGGGGCTGCAGCCGCTCAAGCTGCGGCGATCGAAGTTTACGCCTATGCTGCCAATCTGGCAGAGCAACACAAAACCACACCCTTAACCGATATTGTTGGCGCCCTGCTTGATGGCACGGTTAACGATGAAAAACTAACGGCCGATGAATTCCAGTTATTTTTCCTTATGCTGATCGCCGCCGGTAACGAAAGTACCCGCTCAGTGATCGCCCACGGCATGCGGCTACTGATTGAACACCCGGACCAATTACAGAAATTAATCGACGATCCAGACCTTATCCCCTTCGCGGTTGAAGAAGTACTTCGCTACAACCCAGCCTTTGTACAAATGCGCCGCACCGTTATGGAAGATGTCGAAATAGCAGGCCAGCAACTCAAAGCTGGCGATAAAATGGTGCTCAACTGGCAAGCTATCAATCATGACCCGGCTATTTTTGAAAACCCGGAGACCTTCGATGTTGAGCGCTTTAAAAACAACCCTGAACTGAGCAGTCAACACCGCGCCTTTGGCACTGGCGAACACTTTTGCATTGGCGCACATATGTCACGGTTAGAAATGCAGGTGATGTTTGAAGAATTTATCCCCCGCTTGAGAAACCCGCAATTTACCGAGCCGGTAGCCTATGTTCGGGATTATTTTGTCAACAGTATCAAGGCAATGCCAATTTCTTTTGACGCGGAAGTTTGATTTAATCGCCAAGCAGCCCGTCAGCCAATAAAATAACGTCCCGCCGGAAACGATATTAATGTCTTTTCCGGCTACGCTCGTCTATTCTTTTTCAATTTTAAAGCAAAGAAAAAGTTGACGCTTATATGAACAAGCAAAACGAGCAAGATCAAAACCCCAGCCACTACCGTATGTCCTACCGTGACGTAGCAATGCACAAGGTAATGTTGCAGGATGTAGTGCGCACAGACGCTTACGAACAAGCGATAGCCGAGGTCGTCAAACCGGAGCACACCGTACTGGATTTTGGTTGCGGCACCGGCATACTTGCTATGTTTGCCGCTCGTGCTGGAGCCAGCAAAGTCATCGCCGTTGATCGCTCTCCCTTTATCAAAACTGCCAAGGAAATCGCACAGGCGAATAATTTTGACAGCATTGATTTTTACCATGACGACCATCAAAGCCTGCAGCTCGATAAAAAAGTCGATGTCATTGTTTCCGAATGGATGGGGCACTGCCTGTTTTATGAAGCTATGCTAGAACCATTGTTAGCCGTTCGTGATCGTTACCTGGCTGCCGATGGCATCATGATTCCCGCCGAAGTGAGCCTCCATGCCGGCCTGGTTTGTGATGAAGACATATTGGAAGACTTATGTTTTTTAAAAGACCAACCCTACGATATTGATTTCTCACCCATAGCGCATGTGCCATTGCAGCAAACAGATTTAGTCACGCTGGACCCTGAGTGTATACTGGAGAATACTGCTCACTTGGGCTCTCTTGATATGCACACCATCAACAAAGCCACCACGCCTAGAGTATTCAGCGGCACAGTCACACCTGAAAAGAACGCTACAGTATTTGCGCTTTGCAGCTGGTTTAGTTCAGCATTAAGTTCAGGCGTGGAGTTTGGTACCGGACCTAGCGATATGCCCACCCACTGGGATCAAATATTGTTTCCGCTACCTGAACCCTTTGTCGTTAGCCCCGGCCGTGAACTAACCATTACTATTTCACCACTGACCGAACAAGTAGGTAAAGAACAGTTTTGGAGCTGGTCCATTACTGATGGGATAACAACGCTAAGTGTTAATGAACAGTCTCAGCCATTAAGCGCCGATCTACCCCAAGGAAAAATATAAGTCACCATCATTAGCATTAAGGTATGTGATTCATGCAATACAATTTTTTATCTACAGTGGAATTAATATCTGGAAAAATATTTTTCAGTTTTGCTTTATTAATAGCTATTTCCCCGATAGCGTCGGCAGAAATTATAACCGACCAACTTATTGGCCGACTCATTGAGGAAAAATTACCCGCGATACTTTATGAGCATAAGAATAAACCTTGGGAGCTAGGGTTATATTCTATTACCGTAAAAAAATCGGGAAAATCAACATTTAGCAGCGATACACGACAGATGAACACCTCCTTGCCGTTGGCCATTGCAATCAGCAGCACAGTTAATCAAACTTTTATGGGCGAAAAAATCAACATCCCCTGTCAAAGCTTGTTCTACACCAACGGGCGGTTTACCATCACCCCATTATTAAAACCTACCGACATCCGGGTTAGTGTAGCCATAGATATCCCCATTCCTGCAGCCAACCTCGATTGTCGAGGCTTCCAGTTACCCATTAGAATCCCACTGGAACAATTGGTCGACAACAATAAAGTACAGTGGCAACAAACCATGGCATCCGAGATTAATACCTTACTGCAAGAAAACGGCTTATAACAACCCAGCAATCTTTATTCCTCTTATTCAACCGGTATGGACCTATGAACTCTATGTTAACTCTGGGATTAATCGGCAGCGTCATCATAGTGATCTTGGCGCTGTACGCAGCACACCTTTGGCGGCAAGCCAATACACGCCAACAGCAAAACCAGCTGGAATCCGAAAAAATATCAACAAATGAAACTCAAGCAGCCGAAGTAGCGCTGAAAAATATCAATATGGTATTGAAAGCTGTAGCACAAGAACAGATTTCCCTGACTGAAGCGGCGATTCGTATCATGGCCTATCGACTGACACTACCCGAAGAGCAACAGCAGCTGGCAATTTTTATTCCCTTCAATGAATTAGCGCTTGCCACCGCCCACATTCCAATTCTTGATGACTGGAAGGCGCTGGAAAAATCACATCGCGATAAATTGGATCTGGAAAAAACGGAGTTGGAAAATTCTTTTAAGCAGGAAATATTAGAAGCAACGCGTCAATATTTGTCGAAGTACTAGCGCTAATCCAGCACCTCTAAAACCCCGGCCGGACTGCGCTCTTTTAACCTGCGATCAGAAAAATAATCCGGCGCAACTCCGTCAGCCACTAATTGCTGGAAATACAGTGTTGGCCAGTTATGTGGCCGACTTGAGTGATTCGTTCGCAGCCTTATGGCCGTTACATCATAGGTATGTGTATTTGGGATCAGCACATTACTACCAGTAACACCATCTTCGGTATCTATGTAGGCATCACTATAATCTGCGCAGGAACCAAAGTGACGAAGGCCGTAATTACTATCGATGCCATATATTGAGAGCGGGTCTAGATACGTTGTGTGTACGACAACTTCACTATTATTCGCCTTAATCGCTTCACAGGCAGCATAAATAATGAAAGCACCACAGCTATGCGCTATCAAGTGCGCACTCACAAGGTTTTTACTTTGCACTATCTGCTTACCAACCAAATGGCCAATACGCTTAGCCTCAATCGCGCAGCGCAGCGGATTTTGTGCATAGCTACTCCAATCAAGGGCCATTATTTGACCTGGATAGTCATGCTGCTGGTAAGTTTTTTTTAACGGATCTACCCAAGATTCAGTATTGTCTTTTACGCCATGGGCTAATAATACCAACCGGCTCTGATCTGTCGAAAACTGAGTAAAATCAATTGCCTCGAATTTTTGTGGCCAGTACATAAATACTAAGAGCACCACAGAAACTAGAATAAAACTAAAAACCGGAAGGAAAATAATTAACCATAGTGCGAGTTGCAACCAATATTTTTTGAAAAAACTCAGCACTGTCATCATTTTTTAACTCGATGTACTACCAAAGAACAAGCAACATGCATCGTTAATCTTTAGTGTAAATCCATAGGACTAACCGCGCTTCCAACCCTCGCGGGTTAAAACAATACCCTGCTCGGCCAGTCTATCGCGAAGCTGATCTGCCAAAGCATAATTTTTATCCGCTCTTGCCTGCTTCATTTCAGCAACTAAAGCATCGACATCAACATCAGCTAATGCATCTTCAGCCACCTCAACATAAAACCATTGATCCAATGGCTGTTGCAGCAAGCCCATCAAAGACGAGGTTTTCAGGAATAGTGATTTTAATTGGCTTTGCTCAGCACCTTTAGCGACCTTCATGGCCTTACCTAAACCATGTAACTCGCGGATGGCGATGGGAGTATTTAAATCATCAAGCAACGCCTGATAAATGGCATGACCAGTAATATCGACACTATCATCGACTTCTACATCAGCCACGGCTTGTAAATATCCGTACAAATTATCCAAGGCCTTACGGGCATTATCCAAAGCCTCAACACTAAAATTCAATTCCGAGCGATAGTGCGCAGACAGAATGGCGAAACGTAGCACTTCACCGGAGTAATGCTCCAGCAAATCATTAACCATTTTAAAATTGCCCAATGACTTGGACATTTTTTCGCCATCGATATTGATGTAGGCGTTGTGCATCCAGTAGCGAACAAATTGTTCGCCACCGTGGGCGCAGGTACTTTGTGCGATTTCATTTTCATGGTGAGGAAATTGTAGATCGATACCGCCACCGTGAATATCAATGGTATTACCTAAATGCTTTTCTATCATCGCCGAGCATTCGAGATGCCAACCTGGACGACCGCGTCCCCAGGGACTATCCCAACCAGGTTCATCTTCACCGGAAGGCTTCCACAATACAAAATCACCCGCGTACTCTTTGTAAGCAGCCACTTCTACCCTTGCCCCCGCCAACATATCATCCAGGGAGCGCTTGGATAACTTGCCGTAATCGTCCATCGATTTCACAGCAAACAGTACATGGCCTTCAGCCGCATAAGCATGCCCGCTGTCGATTAGTGACTGCACCATGGCAATCATTTCATCAACATGTTGAGTCGCAAAGGGAATAATATCCGGCTCAAGATTATTCAGCTTCGCCATATCTTCAAAATAAGCATCCGTATATCGGGCTGAAACTGCGGCGATGGATTCATTATTATCTTTCGCCGCCTGCATAATTTTGTCGTCGATATCGGTAATATTACGCGCGTAAATCACCTTACCGTACAAAGTTTTTAACAGTCTATATAAAGTATCAAACACCACCACCGGTCTGGCGTTACCAATATGCACACGGTTATACACCGTAGGACCACACACATACATTTTGACGGTATCGGGTTCAATTGGCGTAAAAATTTCTTTTTGGCCGCTGTAGCTGTTATAAACTGTTAACGTCATGACTCTCTCAGTTCTAATCGTTCATACCGATAATCGCATACTGACCATTAAAGCGCACTGCTTCTTTGCCCTTACACATAATAGTAGAACTTACTTTAGCGCGAGCTTTACCGCGATTATGGAAAGATTCAAAAAACCCCTCCCAATCAGCATCATCGGGCGCATGACAGGTTGCGACAATGATTTCATCATCAACCGGCGCCAAATAATCTATTTCAGCATGGGCGACGACCATATTCGGATTTATGCCTCGCTGTCGGCCTTGCAAATAAACCATGCCCCAACAATTCATCACCGACACACAATATAAACTCCCACCAAAAGCCGTTAGCTTGTCATTAATTGAAGGGGCCAGGTCGATAGCCAGAGAAAAGCTATCGCCAGTATATTCATACGAACGCATATTCAAATATTGGGTAATGGGTAAATATTGCTGGAAGAACTCATCCAGTAATGGTCTAACCTGTTCAGGCGGCAATAAATCAGCCATAGTTGAAACCTTAAAAATAAATTACAGAAGATCAATCAGGGTTTTAGCCGCAATAAACGGCGTCGTTTCACCACTGGTAACTTTTTGATGCAATACCGGTAGCTGTTTTTTAACGTCCGGATTTTGCTTGAGTTTTAAGCTCAGCATTTCAAGTAGCAGTTTATCCATCCACTCCTGATTCTGGCGCGCACGTTTTTCAGTGAAATAATTATTCTTAACAGCATCCACATAATAATTGCAGATCATGCCCCATACCGTGTCGATGTTATTTTTTTCCTGTGCCGAGCACGTCAGTACTTGCGGGCTCCAAAAGGACGTATGACGCAATAGGTGCATGGCATTTTCGTAGTGCCGCTTGGTTTGCTGAGCGAGGTTTAGTGATTCACCATCGGCTTTATTGATGACTAAAGCGTCCGCCAATTCCATAATCCCACGCTTAATTCCCTGCAACTCATCACCCGCATTTGGCAACATCAGCACCATGAAAAAATCCACCATGCCTGCAACTTCATATTCACTTTGGCCAACCCCTACAGTTTCAACCAAAATCACATCGTAGCCCGCTGCTTCACATAGCAACATAGTTTCACGGGTTTTTTGCGCAACACCACCCAAAGCACCTTCCGAGGGAGAAGGTCGAATAAACGCATATTCTTGCCGGGATAACTCTTCCATCCGGGTTTTATCACCCAGAATGGAACCACCGGCTAAAGGCGAACTGGGATCGACAGCCAGCACCGCGACTTTTTTTCCCTGCGCAATCAGGTGCAGACCAAAGGTTTCAATAAAAGTAGATTTACCGACACCTGGAATACCGGTGATGCCGATACGGATACTATTGCCAGTAAAAGGTAATAACTGCTCTAAAACGAGCTGGGCTTGCTCACGGTGGGAGTCTAGCTTACTCTCGGCCAAAGTAATCGCCTTGGCGAGTGCGCGGCGATTACCTGAGCGTAATTGGTCGAGATCAATAGTCATGGGCGACTGGCGTCAGCGAACAGACGCCTAATATCCTTTTGAGTTGCTAAGCTTGATATAGCCTTAGAGTTTATAAGCTTCGTTAATCGAATCCAATACACCGCGCGCCGCTAAGGGTATTTTAGTCCCAGGGCCAAAAATACCCTTCACACCCGCTTTATACAGATAATCATAATCCTGCTTTGGGATAACGCCACCAGCAACCACGATAATATCGTTAGCACCCTGACTGGCCAGCGCTTTAATCAGCGCAGGGACCAATGTTTTATGACCAGCAGCCTGGGAAGAAACACCGACTACATGCACGTCATTTTCTATGGCCTGCTTGGCAACTTCCTCTGGGGTAGAAAACATAGGTGAAAGGTCGATATCGAATCCAACATCAGCAAATGCCGTCGCAATAACTTTAGCACCACGGTCATGACCATCCTGTCCCATTTTACACACTAGCATACGAGGACGACGACCGTGTTTTTCTACAAAGTTATCAATATCGCTGCTGATGTTCTGCCAGTTTTCATCATCCTGATAGGCACTACCGTAGACACCTGAAACCGTTTGTGCATTGGCATTAAAACGACCGAACTCACGCTCCATGGCAAAAGAAATTTCACCGACTGTGGCACGTAAGCGGGTCGCGTTAACCGCCAGCGCCAATAAATTTCCGTCGCCGGTAACGGCTGCCTGATACAAGGCCTCCAAAGCATCTTCAACTGCAGCCTCATCACGATTGGCTCTTATCTCTGCCAAACGTTTAACTTGTGATTCGCGCACCGCATCGTTATCAATTTCTAAAATATCAACGTCATCTTCCTGGGCCAGAATGTATTTGTTAACACCAACAATGACGTCTTCTCCACGATCAATACGGGCTTGTTTTTTTGCTGCCGACTCTTCAATGCGTAACTTTGGTAGGCCCGTTTCAATTGCTTTCGCCATGCCACCTTTTTCTTCGACTTCAGCAATTAATTCACGCGCCTTATCCGCAATTTCTTTAGTCAGGCTTTCCATCATGTAGGAACCGCCCCAAGGGTCTACAACCTTGGTAATACCCGTTTCTTCCTGAATAATTAATTGAGTATTGCGGGCAATACGCGAAGAAAACTCTGTCGGCAATGCAATCGCTTCATCCAAAGCATTGGTGTGTAAGGATTGCGTACCACCGAAGACTGATGCCATTGCTTCAATCGTGGTTCGCACCACATTGTTATACGGATCTTGCTCGGTTAACGACCAACCCGACGTTTGACTGTGGGTACGCAACATCGACGACTTCGGGTTAGTGGGGTTAAATTCATCAACAATTTCCGCCCACAACAAACGCGCCGCGCGCATTTTGGCTATCTCCATATAGAAGTTCATGCCTATGCCCCAAAAGAAGGACAAACGCGGGGCAAATTGATCAATACCTAAACCAGCAGCAATCGCAGTGCGAATATATTCTTTACCATCGGCCAAGGTGTAAGCTAGTTCAAGAGCGGCATCTGCACCCGCCTCCTGAATGTGATAACCGGAAATAGAAATGGTGTTGAACTTAGGCATATTTTCAGAAGCATAAGCAATGATGTCGCCAATAATTTTCATCGATGGCGCTGGCGGATAAATATAAGTATTACGCACCATAAATTCTTTCAAAATGTCATTCTGAATAGTACCGGCCAACTGGTCAGGACTTACCCCCTGCTCTTCGGCTGCAACTATATAACCAGCCAAAACTGGTAATACCGCACCGTTCATCGTCATGGAAACGGAAACTTTATCCAATGGAATACCATCAAATAAAATTTTCATATCTTCAATTGAATCAATCGCTACACCAGCCTTACCGACATCGCCGGTTACCCGGGGATGATCAGAATCATAGCCACGGTGAGTTGCTAAATCAAAAGCGACTGACACACCTTGACCACCGGCAGCCAATGCATTGCGATAAAAATTATTAGACTCTTCAGCGGTAGAAAATCCTGCGTATTGGCGAATTGTCCAAGGTCGACCAGCGTACATAGTTGCCTGCGGGCCACGAATATAAGGCGCAGTTCCTGGCATAGTATTGGTATATTCCAAACCTGCGATATCTTCCGCAGTATAAAGACATTTAACATCAATGCCCTCTGCCGTATGCCAAGTCAGCTCATCCGGGCTTTTCCCCTTCATCTGTTTAGTGGCCATTGCTTTCCACTCTTCAACGCTAGCTTGTTTTGGTTTGTAATCGGACATGATTAGAAATCTCTTAGTTTGACTATTATTCCGGACGAGCAGGAATAATTATTAGCTGTAAATTTTCAGCTGATTAACAACTAAAAAGCTGAATTAATGATCTTCACCCGGCTGATTAATTTCAATCAGCACCCCATCACAGGATTTTGGGTGAATAAAAATCACTTTGGAATTATGCGCACCATCGGAAGGACCGTCGGATAAAAACCGGTAACCCTTAGCCTTTAAACGCGCTACATCTTCTTCAATATTATCCGAGCGAAAGCATAAGTGATGTAAACCACCACCTCTCTTCTCCAAATAACCGGCAATTGGGCCTTCCCCATTGAGAGGATGCACCAACTCAATACTGGTTGGTGGCACTGGGAAAAAAGCCGTTGACGTTTTTGCAGCGGCAACATCTTCGGTACCATCAAAAGTTAAACCGAAGTCTTCCATAAAGCGTTTAATGCTTGCTTCCAAATCGGGTACTGCGATAGCAATGTGATCTAATGCTGTAATCATTGCACTTCCTTTAAGCGAGTTTCACTTCAACAACTAAATAGCTGCCAAAAATTCAGCCGTCTTACTTTGTTTACGGGCGCGAATATCTTCAGGGGTTTCTTCAATCACCACTTCATCGGGTGTGATTTTAAATAAAGGCTGCCCTTTCTTGATAATCATGCCATCACCTTCGACCAAAATTTTATCGATTGTGCCGGAAAACGGCGCATACACTTTATTGAACATCTTCATCACTTCAACAATGTATAAAGGGTCGCCCTGATTAAAGTGGCTACCTTCTATCACAAACGGATCCATTCCTGGCGCTTCCCGGGAATAAAACATTCCACCACTAAGCGCCAGAATTTCATCAGACTTGGCAACTGGCGGCGGCACTAACACTTTAGCCATTTTTGACTGTAACCCTTCATCTGTTAAGGCATCAGGAATAGTAA